>NZ_JAGPXJ010000060.1:0-48251 GCF_018070605.1 Streptomyces sp. B15 | reverse complement strand
CACCGAGGGCGAGCAGCAGGAGAAGCTCCTCACCCCGGGAGACTTCGGCTTCGTCCCCAAGAACTGTCCGCACGCCTACCGCATGGAACGCCACCACAGCGTCGTCGTCGGTGTCGCCGCGGGCCAGGGCGGGGACGGTCGCCGGCCCGCTCGCCCAGGTGCACGCCGCTGCCCCACCGTTCTTCCTCGCCCACGGCACGGCGGACACCATGGTGGACTCCTCCCACACCGAGGACCTGGCGACCGCCTTGCGGGCCGTCGGCGTCCCGGCCGAACTCCGGCTGGTGTCCGGCGCCGACCACGGCTGGTACGGCGCCTCCGAAGCGGAGGTCGCCGCCGTGTTCGGCGCATCCCTGGAATTCGTCCAGGGATGCTGAAACCCCCGCCGACGGCATCGGCGGGGGTTCCGGGCTTAAGCCCTGAGGACCGTGAGGGGGCCCGCGGCCGGGCCCCCGACAGGTCAGAAGCGGCGAGTGATCAGCGCGCGCTTGACCTCCTGGATCGCCTTGGTCACCTCGATACCGCGCGGGCAGGCGTCCGTGCAGTTGAAGGTGGTCCGGCAGCGCCACACCCCGTCCCGGTCGTTGAGGATCTCCAGCCGCTGCTCCCCGGCCTCGTCCCGCGAGTCGAAGATGAACCGGTGCGCGTTCACGATCGCGGCGGGCCCGAAGTACTGCCCGTCGTTCCAGAAGACGGGGCAGGAGGACGTGCACGCCGCGCACAGGATGCACTTGGTGGTGTCGTCGAACCGCTCCCGGTCCTCGGCGGACTGGTACCGCTCACGGGTCGGCTCGTTCCCCGTCGTCACCAGGAACGGCATCACATCGCGATAGGCCTGGAAGAACGGCTCCATGTCGACCACGAGGTCCTTGAGTACCGTGAGCCCCTTGATGGGCTCCACGGTGATCGGCTTCTCGGGGGAGATGTCCTTCAGCAGCGTCTTGCAGGCGAGCCGGTTGCGCCCGTTGATCCGCATGGCATCGGAACCGCAGATGCCGTGCGCGCAGGAGCGGCGGAACGTCAGCGTCCCGTCCAGCTCCCACTTGATCTGGTGCAGCGCGTCCAGGACGCGCTCCTTCGGGTCGATCTTCAGGGTGAAGTCCTGCCACTGCGGCTCCGCGGCGACCTCCGGGTTGAACCGGCGGATCCGCAGCGTGACGGTGATCAGGTGCGCGGCGGCACCGCCCTCGGCGCCCGAGGGGTCGGCGGCGTCGTTCTTCTCCAGCGTTGCAGTGCTCATCAGTACTTACGCTCCATCGGCTGGTAGCGGGTCTGCACGACCGGCTTGTAGTCCAGCCGGATCGACTCGGTGCCGTCGTCGCCCACCTCGCGGTACGCCATGGTGTGCCGCATGAAGTTGACGTCGTCGCGGTTGGGGAAGTCCTCGCGGTAGTGGCCGCCGCGCGACTCCTTGCGGGCCAGCGCGGAGACCGCCGTCACCTCGGCCAGGTCGAGCAGGTTGCCCAGCTCCAGGGCCTCCAGCAGATCGGTGTTGAACCGCTTGCCCTTGTCCTGCACGCTGATGTCGCGGAAGCGCTTGCGCAGGGCGCCGATCTCCTCGACGGCCTCCTTGAGCGTCTGCTCCGTGCGGAAGACCATGACGTTCTTGTCCATGCACTCCTGGAGCGCCTTGCGGATCTCCACCACGCGCTCGCTGCCGGTCGCGTCCCGCAGGTTCTCGATCTCATCGAGAACGAACTTGGCGGGCTCCTGAGGCAGCTCGACGTAGTCGGCGGTGGAGGCGTACTCGGCAGCCGCGATACCGGCCCGGCGGCCGAAGACGTTGATGTCCAGCAGGGAGTTGGTGCCCAGCCGGTTGGCGCCGTGCACGGAGACGCAGGCCACCTCGCCGGCCGCGTACAGCCCGGGCACCGGGGTGTTGTTGTCCTGCAGCACCTCGCCCAGCACGTTGGTGGGGATACCGCCCATCGCGTAGTGCGCGGTCGGCTGGATCGGCACCGGGTCGGTGTACGGCTCGATGCCCAGGTAGGTGCGGGCGAACTCGGTGATGTCCGGCAGCTTGGCGTCCAGCTGCTCGGGCGGCAGGTGGGTGAGGTCCAGGAAGACGTGGTCGCCCTCGGGGCCGCAGCCCCGCCCCTCGCGGATCTCGGTGTAGATCGCGCGGGAGACGACGTCACGGGAGGCCAGGTCCTTCATGACGGGCGCGTACTTCTCCATGAAGCGCTCGCCGTCCTTGTTGCGCAGGATGCCGCCCTCACCGCGGGCGCCCTCCGTGAGCAGGATGCCCATCTTCCAGATGCCGGTCGGGTGGAACTGGAAGAACTCCATGTCCTCCAGCGGCAGCCCGCGCCGGAACGCGGCGGCCTGGCCGTCACCGGTCAGGGTGTGCGCGTTCGAGGTCACCTTGAAGAACTTGCCGTTGCCGCCCGAGGCGAACACGACGGCCTTGGCCTGGAAGACGTGCACATCCCCGGTGGCCAGCTCGTAGGCGACGACGCCGGCGGTCTTCTTGACGCCCTCGTCCTCGCTGAGCAGCAGGTCCAGGACGTAGAACTCGTTGAAGAACTCCACACCCTCCTTGACGCAGTTCTGGTACAGCGTCTGGAGGATCATGTGGCCCGTGCGGTCCGCCGCGTAGCAGGAGCGGCGCACCGGGGCCTCACCGTGGTTGCGGGAGTGCCCGCCGAACCGCCGCTGGTCGATGGTGCCGTTCGGGGTGCGGTTGAAAGGCAGGCCCATCTTCTCCAGGTCGAGGACGGAGTCGATGGCCTCCTTCGCGAGGATCTCGGCGGCGTCCTGGTCGACCAGGTAGTCGCCGCCCTTGATCGTGTCGAAGGTGTGCCACTCCCAGTTGTCCTCCTCGACGTTGGCCAGGGCGGCGGCCATGCCGCCCTGCGCCGCGCCGGTGTGGGAGCGGGTGGGGTAGAGCTTGGTCAGCACCGCGGTGCGGCTGCGCTTCGTCGACTCGATGGCCGCGCGCATACCGGCGCCACCCGCACCGACGATGACGGTGTCGTACTTGTGGATCTTGACGTTGTTCATCAGGAAAACCTCAGCCTTCAGCCCCGGTACGTCAGCGGATGTTCGGGTCGAAGGTGAAGATCACCAGCGTGCCCAGCAGGACGGTGAAGACGGTGGCCGTGTACAGCAGCATCTTCAGCCAGAAGCGGGTGTTGTCGCGCTCGGCGTAGTCGTTGATCACCGTGCGCAGCCCGTTGGCGCCGTGCAGCATCGCCAGCCACAGCATCAGCAGGTCCCACACCTGCCAGAACGGCGAGGCCCAGCGGCCCGCGACGAACGCGAAGCCGATCTTGCTCACACCGCCGTCCAGCACCAGCTGGATCAGCAGATGGCCCAGGACCAGTACCACCAGCACGATGCCCGACAGCCGCATGAACAGCCACGTCTGCATCTCGAAATTGCCGCGGGAGGCCTTCGGCGTCTTCGCGGTCCGCTTGCGCGGCGGCTCGATCACGGGGGCCGGGTGGTCCACGTCGATCCGTGCCACCTCATCGGTGGGGTCGGCGGACCCTCCGGCCTCGTTCTTCGCGGCCTCGGTCGTCTCGGTCGTCGACATCAGACATCAGCTCCCGAACAGCTCGCGCAGCGTGTGCTGCAGGACCGGGTAGAAGGCACCGGCCATGAGGACGGTCCACACGCCCAGCACGGTCCACAGCATTTGCTTCTGATACCTCGCGCCCTTCGACCAGAAGTCCACGGCGATGACCCGCAGGCCGTTGAGCGCGTGGAACAGGATGGCGGCCACCAGGCCGTACTCCATCAGATTGACGAGCGGAGTCTTGTAGATCGCGACAGTGTCGTCGTACGCCTCTGGCGAGACGCGGACGAGCGCGGTGTCGAGCACGTGCACGAACAGGAAGAAGAAGATGAGGACGCCGGTGACTCGATGAGCCACCCAGGACCACATTCCTTCCCGGCCGCGGTACAGCGTTCCAGCCGGCACGGATAAACCCTCCGGGAGCGGATATTGGGGCCTGCCGGCTTCGGTAGGTCGGGCGGGCCCGGCCGGGTACGGTCCACCGGCCTCGGTCATCGTAGCGACGGGCTGTCGGCACGTTCGCCCAGGGGTATGCAGGTGTGATCAATCAGGCACGGACGGACTATCTGCGATGTGAGGGGCGACACACGGTGTGCTGCTGCCGCGATGCACCGTTCGGCCCCTTGTGCGGGGGCTATCGCGGTGAATCGGAGGTCACCAGCCGCCCCAGCCGACCCCGCGCGAGCCGCCGCAGCTCCTCGGCCGTCACCGCCCACTCCTCGTCCGCATCGTTCTCCAACCGCAACCGGATTCCCGCCAGCACCTGATCCAGCCGCTCCTGGACGGCGAAGCCGTCCACACAGCACAAGAACGCGTGCCCGAACTTCCGCTCGTACGCCCCGTGAGCGGCCCGCAGTGCCGTGTGCGCGGCGAGCGCCCCCAGCTGCGGCTCCCCCTCCAGCGGGTGCGCCGCCGACTCGCAGACCAGCGCCTCGCGCAGGTCCGCCGAGGTCAGGTCGTAGCTCGCCTCGTCGGCCGCCGCCAGCAGCGCTTCCCGGTCCGGATAGGGCCGGTGCGCCACGATCCGCCGCGCCCAGCGGCGGCTGCCGCAGCAGCGCAGCAGCAGGGGCTCGACCGTGGTGACGGCCGCGGTGTTGAGCCGGTCCAGAGGTATCCGCTGTGTTCGCGGCTGCGACTGGGAAGGAGTGGGAAGGCTCATGCGCTCCGTAAGGTCCGAAGGATCCCGATGTCGGCCCGGTGTCGTCACCGTAGTCGCGGCCGAGGGAGGATCGGCCGTCCGAAGCGTGTTTTTCACCCGGAAGGGAACGCGCGGGAGCGCATAGCTGACGGGGAAGGGTTGAGAAGGGGAAATACCGTAGTCGTATGGGACGAAACTGGTCGAAGAAGTCCGGACGGGCCGACACCGGGGCAGCAGGCCGCTCGGGTGCTCTGTTGGCGCTCACCCTCGCCGTCGGCCTCACCGGCCTGACCGCCTGCGGCGCGAACGGCGACGGGGGCGGCGGGGGAGACGCGCCCTCCGCCTCCGCGTCCACGAACGACCGCGGCCAGCAGCCCCCCAAGGGCCCCGACCGGCTCGGCCCGACCCCCGCCGCCGTTCCCTCCGTACGCGAATGGAAGGCCGTGCGCGGTCCCGGGTGGCAGCGCACGGAGCACACCCGCGTCGTCACCGGTAGCGACTCGCTGCGTGACGAGGCGAAACTCCTCGCCGACGAACTGAAGGTGAAGGTCGCCAAGGGCCCGTCCCGCACCGGCGACATCGAACTCAAACGCGACAACGGTGACAAGAGGGATGAGAAGGGCAAGGGTGGCGAGCCCGGCAGTGGGCCGGAGGGCTACCGGCTGGTCAGCCGCGACGGCAAGGTGACCATCACCGGCAGCGACGACGCCGGGGTCTTCTACGGCACCCGCACCCTGCTCCAGACCCACCGGGCCCAGGGCCGGTTCGCCGAGGGCACCGTGCGGGACGCGCCGGACCGCCCTCAGCGCGGCTTCTCCCTCGACATCGCCCGCAAGAACTTCAGCGCCGACTGGATCAAGAACCGGATCCGCGAGATGGGCGACCTGAAGCTCAACCAACTGCAGCTGCACCTCTCCGACGACCAGGCGTTCCGCGTCGAGAGCGACACCCACCCCGAGATCGTCTCCGACCCCCATCTGACCAAGGAGCAGATCCGCGACATCGTCGAGCTCGCCGCCTCCCGGCACATCACCGTCATCCCGGAGATCGACTCACCCGGCCACCTCGGCGCCGTACTGAAGGCCCACCCGGAGCTCCAGCTGCGCAGCGCCTCCGGCCGGACGCCGCGCGGCGCCATCGACATCAGCAAGCCGGCCGCGGCCGACCTCGTCGACGACCTGCTGGTCGAGTTCGCCGAGCTGTTCCCCGGCAGGTACGCGCACGCGGGCGGCGACGAGTACCAGGCGCTGATGACGCAGAACCCCGAGCAGACCTACCCCGGCCTCGCCCAGGAGGCGCGGAAGCGGTTCGGCGAGAACGCCAAGGTCCAGGATCTGGCGACCGCCTGGCTCAACGACCGCGCCGCGACGCTGCGCAAACACGGCAAGATGCCGCAGGTGTGGAACGACGGCATGCACCGCGGCGGCGTCGTCAAGCCGAACAAACCCCGCCAGGTCGCCTACTGGACCGGGCGGGAGCAGGGGGAGCGGCAGCCCGCCGAGTATCTGCGGGAGGGCTGGGAGGTCGTCAACTTCAACGACGAGTACCTGTACTACGTCCTCGGCCAGCCCAACAACTTCACCTACCCGACCGGCCGCCGCATCTACGAGGACTGGACCCCCGCCGTGGTGCGCGGCACCGAGCCGGTGCCCAAGCAGTGGGCCGGGCGGGACCACATCCTCGGCGGCCGGTTCGCCGTCTGGGGCGACCTCGCGGACGCGCAGACCACCGAGCAGGTCGCCCGCGGGATCCGGCTGCCGCTCGCCGCCACCGCCCAGAAGCTCTGGGACCCCCAGCGGCCCGAACGCTCCTGGTCCGACTTCGTGAAGCTGGCGAACCGGGTGGACTGACCGGCACGCCCCCTCCCCTCCGGGGCCCGCATGGGCGCCGACGTGCGGCACGAAGCTGCCAGGAGCAGCATGGAAGCACGGAGCGTCCACCTCGGGAGCAGCAGCGATGACACGGTTCATGGATGTACACCACGGCATGGAGGGCATCACGGCCGAGCAGCTCAGGGCCGCCCACCAGGCAGACCAGGAGATCGAAGGAGAAGAGGGCGTGCATTTCGAGCGGGCCTGGGCGGACCCGGAATCGGGGACCGTCTACTGCCTCTCCGAGGCGCCCTCGGCCGACGCCGTCCAACGCGTGCACGACCGCGCAGGGCACCCGGCGGACGAGATCCACCCGCTGCCCCTGGCGGTGTGAGCCCGCACCGCGGGGCCGGCGCGCACCATCGGGCGGCCGGTCACCAGTAGGCGGCGTCCGTCCAGGGCTCGAAGCCGATGAAGTCGAGCGGGTCGTCGTCCTCGTCGAGCTCCGCGAAACCGGGCGCGGCGAAGTGCCCGCGAAGCCAGGCGAGCAGGGTCTCGACCAAGGTGTCCTCCAGCGGCGGGCCCTGCGGGGCGTGCCGCGGCCACACCAGCAGCGGCCACCGGTCGGGATCCTCGTCCTCGGTCAGCCAGCCGAGCACATCGCCGTCGATGGAGTTGGCGAACGGCAGAAAGCCGCCCGGCTCGGGCCAGACCGCCAGCGGATACTCCTCGCGCCAGTTGGCGCGCAGCGACCGGTAGGCGTCGTTGGCCTCCTGCACATGCCGGACGAACCCTCCCGCCGTCCCCCGGCCGTCGCCGGAGGACGGCGACCCGGGGGCGCCCTCGGCCCGGCGCAGCGGCGTGTGGAAGCGCAGCCACTGCGACCAGCAGCCCGCCCCGTAGGTGTTCAGCAGCGTGACGTACTCGCGCGGCAGCCGGGTGCCCAGCTCGGCGAAGAGGGGCTCCCAGCCGTCGGCCGCCGCGTCGCCCAGATACGGCTCCGGCGGGGGCGGGACCAGCGTGGTGAGCGCGGCCGTCCCGCTGCCCTCGCTCAGCGCGGCGCGCCGGGCCGGGTCGTGCTCGGGCTCGGGCGGCGGCGGCGTCCAGGGGGCGGCGTCGGGGAGGAACGCGGTGCGCCGGGCGGTGCCGGGCAGCGGTCCGAACCGGCCGCCGCCGTCCATGGGGATGCCCTCGGTCAGCAGCGCGGTGAGGGTTTCGGTCGCGGTGCGGCCGAGGTGGTACCAGGGACGGGTCGTGGGAGCGGCGTCCGGATCGGGGCTGGGGTAGGGGTCCCAGTCGAAGAGGACCACGGGCCACTCGTCCGGGTCGTCGGAGGCCGAGGTGTCCCAGAACAGCTGCGCGCTGCTCCGCGTCTCGCCCCACGCCAGCAGCCCGCCGGGCGCGGGGTGGAAGGGCGGCGGCCCGTCGGGGCCCGCACCGCGCGAGTTGATGCGCGTCTGCCGGTGGGTCTCGCGCAGCCAGTCGCCGTAGTCGAATCTGTCCCGCTGGACGCACGGCGCGTGCACCCAGACGTATTCGCCGATGTCGAGCGGCCCGTAGGCCGTCACCAGTTCCTTGTAGTCGCCGGGCAGCCGCAGCCCCAGCCAGGACTCGACGGCGGGCCAGTCCACCGGGACGGGGGCGGGCGCCTGTGGCGGGGCCGTCCCCGCGTCGGCGTCCGGGAGCGCGAAGTGCCGGGCCAACTCGGTGAGACGCGGGGAGGGACGGGGCGGTGTGGGACCGTTCATGCCGCCGCATCGTGGCACGGGGCCGACCCGCGGGGCCCGACAGGGTGGCGGACGAGCAGCGAGGCGCACGACCTGCGGGCAGCTGCCGGGAAAAAGCCGAAGACGACCGGGGTCGCCACCCCCCACAGGAGAGACCCCGGTCGCCGTCGGACACGGGCTCACTACGCCAGCGGCTTGCCCGTACTCCCCTCAGCGTCGATGCCCCGCAATGTGTTACGCCGGTCACCCGCACCGCCCGAACATCTGTCACCGCGCTGAGCCTGTTTCGCTGACGGCACGTGATTGAATCTTCACATACAGCGCGCTGTCCGCTCGCGCCTGACTCCGGCATGGACGAGCGTGCACATTTGGCCTTAGCGTGCTCCTCGCGTCGCGCCAGGTCGACCGAACCTGGCAGCCGGGAAGCGCATCCTGGCAGTCGGGACTCCGACCCCCGGCAGCGGCGCAGGCACAGACACCTTCGCGGAGTGGGGCGAGACACGAGCGTGCAGGGGGACGACGCGGAGCTGACCGCTGCGGTGCGCGCGGCGCAGGAGGGGGACGAGCCCGCCTTCCGCACCGTCTACCGCGCCGTGCACCCGCGCCTGCTCGGCTACGTCCGGCACGCTGGTGCCGGACGCGGACGCCGAGGACGTGGCCAGCGAGGCGTGGCTGCAGATCGCCCGGGACCTGTCCCGCTTCAAGGGCGACGCGGACCGGTTCCGTGGCTGGGCGGCGCGGATCGCCCGCAACCGGGCGCTCGACCATCTGCGGATGCGCGGGCGCCGCCCCGCTGTCGGCGGTGACGAGAGCGAACTGACCGGCCTGCCAGCGGGCGCGGACACGGCGGACGAGGCGCTGGAGGCGCTGGGCACCAGCAGCACGATGGCGCTCATATCCCAGCTCCCGCGCGACCAGGCCGAGGCGGTGGTACTGCGGGTCGTGGTCGGACTGGACGCCAAAAGTGCCGCGCAGGTGCTGGGCAAGAGGTCGGGCGCCGTACGCACGGCGGCCCACCGCGGACTGCGCAAACTCGCCGAGCTGCTGGAGGAGGGCACGCCGGGACCTTCCGGTGACGCGGCCGACGGCATCGGCGGCCCGGCGACGAGCGGCCCGATGGCCGACGGGTCGGTCGAGGGCCCCGTCGAAGGCTCCGGAGGGCGGGGCGGCGGGCCCAGGCCCGGCGGGGGCGTGACCAAGGGCAGGACGCGCGGTATGGCCCGCGGTGTGACGCATAAAGCCACACGAACGCTGAGGGAAACGTGATGGCGGACGACCGGTACAGCTGGCTGGATGAAGAAACCGCGGAGCGCTTGCTGCGCGGACTGCCGGTCGACGCCTGCGAAGGCGACGACCCGGGTACGGGCCCCGAGCAGGGCTTCGGCCCGGCCGCACCGACCGCACCGGAGCGGTCGAACGAGGCGCCGGAGAACGAGGCGGGGGCCGCCGGATACGAGCCCGGTCCGCCGCCGGAGCACACACCTTCCGCCGCACCGCAGGACCGCGCCCTCCCCCCGGAGCGCCCCGGCCCGCAGCAGCCCCCCGAGGCCGCCGTCGCCGGAGGGTCCTCGGGCCCCGGACGCCGTGGACGAAGAGCCGAGGGCCGTCTCGACGTGCCCTCCCACGACTGGTTCCGCGAAGCCGACCGTCGTACGGCGGCCCGGCTCGCCGCCGCGCTGGACGAACTGTCCACCGCGTACAGCACACCTCCTCCGGCCACCGGCCCCCGTGCCACTTCTCTCGAACTCCCCGGCGAGGCCGCGGCGCTGGACGCGTTCCGCGCCGCCCGCCTCGGCACCTCGCCCGGCGGCGCGCCCGGTCCCGCCCCGGCGACCACGCTCGGCGGTGGCGGCGCACTGGGCGGCGCCCGCGGCCGGGCCCGCCATCTGCTGACCGGCAGGCCCCTGCGCGCCGGCTTCGCCGTCGCCCTCGCGGGCTGCGCGCTCGGCGGTGTCGCGGTCGCGGCCGGTACGGGAGTGCTGCCCACGCCCTTCTCCAGCGGCGACGCGCCCTCGGTCACCGTCTCCCCGGCCGACAGCCCCGACGCCGGGAGCACCGGCAGCGGCGGAAGCGGTGACGAAGGGACCCCCGGCCGCGACACCGCCGGTGACCGGCACGACGGCCGTGACCGGTCCGACGGGAACGGCGAGGGCGGTGACGGGGAGCACAGGCGGGGCGGTTCCCGGGATCTGGCCGACTCCGGCGGCGCCGGTGGCGACGAGAACGGCAGGAACGACAAGGACGGCAAGGGCCGGGGCAAGGGCGACCCGGGCGGCGAACTCCCCGGCGACGGGCACCTCGACCCCTCCAAGAAGGACGCCATCGCCGCCGCCCTGTGCAAGGCGTACGTGGCCGACAAGCTGAAGGCCGACGACCGCAGGAAGCTCGAACGCGCGGCCGGCGGCCGGTCCGTGGTGCGCAAGTTCTGCGCCCAGCACGGCAACGGCGGCTCCGGCGGCGGTGGCGGCCAGGGCAGTTCGGGCGGCGGCGGCCAGAGCGGCGGCAACGGCGGGGGCGGAAACGGCAGCGGTGGGGGCGACGGCGGCTCGACGGGTGGTGACGGCGACCCCCCGGTCCCGGGTGACCCCGGCGGCTCGGCCACCGGCGGCGGCACGGCAGGCGGCAGCACGCCGTCCCCTTCGGCGGATCCCACGACCGACGCGAGCCGCACCGCGGCGTCCGCGCGGCCGTGACGGGCGCCACATCGGACCACTGAACCGACGGTGTGACACTTTCGCCGCGCACGGCGCTGAAGAGAGTGAGCCGACTGGTCATCGGCGGCGCGGTAGGCCCGAGGTTCCCCCCGTACCTCTGGGTTCGCGCGATGGCGCGGGCGGGACACGTTCCCCCGGTCCCGCCCGCGCCCCCTTCTTTCCCCGGAGCCCGCGAGTGCAGCAGCTCAAGAGCTCAGCAACTCAAGAGGCGCACAGTCACCTGTAGACGATGACCTTGTCGCCCGGGCGGATCTCCGCGAAGACCTTCGCGATCTTCTTCCTGTCGCGGACGTTCACACATCCGTGTGATGCTCCGGCGTAGCCGCGGGCGGCGAAGTCCGCGGAGTAGTGCACCGCCTGCCCGCGGCTGAAGAACATGGCGTAGGGCATCGGGGTGTCGTAGAGGGTCGAGTGATGGCGCCTGCTCTTGAAATCGACCTTGAACCGGCCTTCCCGGGTCGGGGTGTACGCCGACCCGAACCGCACGTCCATGGCCGTTCGCACCTTCCCGTCGACCATCCACGCCGCCGTGCGGCTCGTCTTGCTGATGCACAGCGCGCGGCCTGTCGTACAGCGCGGGTCCGGCTTGGCGGGCGGGCGGCTGGTGGGCGGATACAGCTCGGTGCGGGTGGGCTGGTGGGTGCGGGCGCGCAGCGCGCTCAGCACCGCGTCGGTGACCTTGCCCGTGCGGGGCATACCGCGCTGCTTCTGGAACGCGGTGACCGACGCGGCCGTCACCGGCCCGTAGTAGCCGGTCGGATTCCGGCCGAAGTGGCCCAACTGCCGCAGCCGCGCCTGGAGTTCGCGTACGTGTGCGCCGCGCGCGCCGGGCGCCATCCGTACGGCCTGCGCGACCGGCTGCGCGGCCTCGGGCTTCGGCGTCGGCCTGACGGGCTTCACCGGCTTCGGCGGCGTGTTGGTGCGTGCGGACGGCGCCGACGGTTTCGGTGGCTTTTGCGGTGCCTGCTGCGGCGCTTGGGAAATGCGGACAGCCGGACCACTCGCACCGTCCTTGACCTGGCATCCGGCGATCGTGCCGGCGGACAGCAGCACCGCCGCCGAGGCCGCCAGACCGCGCAGGGCCGTTGCTCCCCTCCTGTGCATCCCCACCCCCGGGAGGTTCGACGGATGTACGGGTCCATGACTGCCCAGCGCGCCGCCCTCGCGAACCTGTGGCGCTGCGGGTGATGCTGGGCGGGACGACCGCCGCGCGTCCGCGCGTTCCCAGGTGCGCGGGCTTCCACCTGGTGCGGGGCTCTTCAGGAGGCACTTGCGATGACACGTCCCACCGATTCCGGCCGACAGCTGTCCGAGTCGGGGCTGCCCGTGGAACCGGTCTACGGACCGGAGGCGCAGACGGGGTGGGATCCCGCCGCCCG
Organism: Streptomyces sp. B15; assembly: GCF_018070605.1. Classification (NCBI taxonomy): domain Bacteria; kingdom Bacillati; phylum Actinomycetota; class Actinomycetes; order Kitasatosporales; family Streptomycetaceae; genus Streptomyces; species Streptomyces sp. B15. The sequence continues at coordinate 35,962 of NZ_JAGPXJ010000060.1, read as the reverse complement.
GCTGGGGGAGCCGGGCGGCTACCCCTTCACGCGGGGCGTCTATCCGACGATGTACACAGGGCGGCCGTGGACGGTGCGCCAGTACGCGGGATTCGGGACGGCGGCCGAGTCCAACGCACGCTACCGCCGGCTGATCGAGCACGGCACCACGGGGCTGTCGGTCGCCTTCGACCTGCCCACCCAGATGGGGTACGACAGCGACGCCCCGCAGGCCGCCGGAGAGGTCGGCAAGGTCGGCGTGGCCATCGACTCCGTGGCGGACATGCGGGCGCTCTTCGACGGCATCCCGCTGGGCGAGGTCTCCACGTCGATGACCATCAACGCGCCCGCCGCCCTGCTGCTGTTGCTCTACCAGATCGTCGCGGAGGAGCAGGGGGTGGCGCCGGCCGCGCTGACCGGGACCGTGCAGAACGACGTCCTCAAGGAGTACATCGCGCGCGGCACCTACATCTTCCCGCCGCAGCCCTCACTGCGGCTGACCGCGGACATCTTCCGCTACTGCGGCACCGAACTGCCGCGCTGGAACACCATCTCCATCTCCGGCTACCACATGGCCGAGGCGGGGGCTACGCCCGTACAGGAGATCGCCTTCACCCTGGCCAACGGCATCGCCTACGTCCGGGCCGCCGTCGCGGCGGGCATGGACGTGGACGCGTTCACGCCCCGGCTGTCGTTCTTCTTCGTCGCCCGCACCACGCTGCTGGAGGAGGTCGCCAAGTTCCGTGCCGCGCGGCGGATCTGGGCACGGGTGATGCGCGAGGAGTTCGGCGCGCGCAACCCCAAGTCGCAGATGCTGCGCTTCCACACACAGACGGCGGGCGTCCAACTGACCGCGCAGCAGCCCGAGGTGAACGTCGCCCGCGTCACCGTGCAGGCCCTCGCCGCCGTGCTGGGCGGAACCCAGTCGCTGCACACCAACTCCTACGACGAAGCGCTCGCCCTGCCGTCCGAGTCGGCGGCCCGGCTGGCGCTGCGCACCCAGCAGGTGCTGGCCCACGAGACGGACGTGACCGCGACCGTCGACCCGTTCGCCGGTTCGTACGCCGTCGAGTCGCTGACCGACGGCGTGGAGGAGGCGGTGCTCGACCTGATGCGGCGTGTCGAGGACCGCGGCGGTGCCGTGGCCGCCGTCGAGCAGGGCTTCCAGAAGAGCGAGATCGAGCGCAGCGCCTACGCGGTCGCCCAGGAGATCGAGAACGGCGACCGCGTCGTGGTGGGCGTCAACCGCTTCCGCACCGAGGCGGCGGACGAGCAGCCGTATGTGCCGCTGACCGTCGATCCGGGTCTGGAGGCGGCGCAGGCCCAGCGGCTGGAGCGGCTGCGCGCCGGGCGCGACGCCACGGCCGTACGGTCCGGGCTGGACGCGCTGCGCCGGGCAGCCGCGCGGGAGGAGGACAACGTGCTGCCTCCGATGAAGGAGGCGCTGCGCGCCCGGGCGACGCTGGGCGAGGTGTGCGACGCGCTGCGCGAGGTGTGGGGCGCTTACGAGCCGTCGGACGCCCTGTGAGCCCGGCCCCGGGCGGAGGGGGTGCGGGCGGGGACCGGTAGCCGAGCAGCCGAGTTGTTACCGACGGGTTTCAAACGGGGTGTGGACCGGGGACAGTAGGCGCAGGCGTGACCGACGAGCGACGACCGACGAGCAGCCTGCGAGGTGTCCATGTCGACCGGTACCGGGACGGGGTCCGCCGAACAGCCGCGGGCCGGCGGCAGCGGAGCGCGGGAGCCGCTGCCCGGCCTGGCCCGCGCCGCGGATCTGCTGGCAGCCGGCGAGGTGACCTCCCGGGCGCTGGCCGAGCGGGCGCTGGCCCGTATCGAGGCGACACAGCCCACGCTGAACGCCTTCCGGCTGCTGCGCACCGAGGCGGCACTGGCCGAGGCCGACGCCGCGGACCGGGCGCTGGCGCGGGGAGAGCGGCGTCCGCTGCTGGGCGTGCCGGTGGCGGTCAAGGACGACACCGACGTGTGCGGAGAGCCCACCGCGTTCGGCTGCGCCGGAGCCTTCCCGCTCAAGACGGCCGACGCGGAGGTCGTGCGCAGGCTGCGGGCGGCCGGCGCGGTCGTCGTCGGCAAGACCAACAGCCCCGAGCTGGGGCAGTGGCCGTTCACCGAGGGCAGCGCCTTCGGAGAGACCCGCAACCCCTGGAGCCTCGCGCACACCCCCGGCGGCTCCTCCGGTGGCGCGGCGGCGGCCGTCGCGGCCGGGCTGGTGCCCGCCGCGCTGGGCTCGGACGGGGCCGGCTCGGTCCGCATCCCCGCCGCGTGGACGCACCTGGTCGGCATCAAACCGCAGCGCGGACGCATCTCGACCTGGCCGGACCCGGAGGCGTTCAACGGCATCACCGTCTTCGGACCACTGGCGCGCACCGTCGAGGACGCGGCGCTGCTGCTGGACGCCGCCGCGGGCAACCGCGAGGGCGATCTGCACCGGCCGCCGCCGGTGGATGCGCGTGCGGCCGTGGGCCGGGACCCGGGGCGGCTGCGGATCGCGCTGTCCACCCGCTGGGCGTTCACCGCGACGCCGAAACAGCTGGACCCCCGCGTCGAAGCCGCCGTCCGCACCCTCGCCGAGCGGCTGGCCGCGCTGGGGCACGAGGTGGAGGAGGCGGACCCGCACTACGGCCCGATAGGACTGACGTTCGTCCCCCGCGCCACCGCGGGCGTCCGCACCTGGGTGCGGCGCACCCCCGACCCGGGCCTGCTGGATCCGCGCACCCGGGCGACGGCCCGCACCGGACGGCTGCTGGGCGGCCCCGTGCTGCGTGCGGCCAGGGCCGCCGAGGGGCCGCTGCGCCGCCACGTCGGCCGGATCTTCCGCCGCTACGACCTCGTCCTGACCCCCACCACCGCCACCCCGCCGCCCCGGATCGGCGATCTGGCGCGGCTCTCCGGCTGGCAGACCGACCGCAGGATGATCGCCCACTGCCCGTACGCCTGGCCGTGGAACGTGCTCGGCTGGCCCGGTATCAACGTCCCCGCCGCGCTCACCGAGCCGGACCGCCTGCCGCTGGGCGCCCAGTTCCTCGGCCCCGCGCACAGCGAGCCCCTGCTGGTCCGGCTCGCCGCCCAGCTGGAGGCCGACCAGCGCTGGCACGAGCGATGGCCGCCGCTGCTGTGAGGGAGCCGTCCGCGCCGGTGCGGCCCTACCGCGGCGACGCCAGGCCGGCGACGTAGGCCGTCACCTCGCCGGGATCCTCGGTGATCAGCGCGAGGTACCCGTCCGGGCGGACGAGGTAGAGGCCGTCGGGCGCGTAAGGGGCGGTCGCGGCCACGGCGTGGGTGCGCAGATACGCGGGGAGGCCGGCGGGTGGCGCCGCGTCGCCCACCGCGAGCAGCGTGAAGTGCGGGCCGCGCAGCAGATCGAACACCCGCCGGGCGTCGCCGGGAGCGGTGTCGCCGGGAGAGGTCAGGGGCGCGTCCGGGGCGCGGTCGCCGGGTGCGAGCGGGCTGGGGTGAGGTGCGGCCGGGTGACGGGTCAGTGAACTGTCCGGGTAGGCGAGGTCCAGCTGCTGGGTCTCGCGGCCGCGGCGTGCGGCCCGCCCGTGCAACTGGGTCGAGAGGCCGAGCACCTGCGCGGCGAGCGGCGCCCGCTCCTCCTCGTAGGTGTCCAGCAGCGCCTCGGCGGCCTGCCCGCGCAGGACGAGGCCGAGCTTCCAGCCGAGGTTGTAGGCGTCCTGCACGCTGGTGTTGAGGCCCTGGCCGCCCGCGGGGGAGTGGATATGGGCTGCGTCGCCTGCCAGGAGGACCCGGCCCGCGCGGAAGCGCTCGGCCAGCGCGGCGTTGACCCGGAACTGGGAGGCGTGGACGACCTCCTTGAGCTGGTCGGGTGACAGATCGGTGCGGGTGGCGAGCAGTCGGCGGAGGATCTCCTCAGGCGGGCTGCCCTCCTCCAACCCGGCGTGCTGGGCGAAGAGCTGGAAGGTGTCGGTGCCCGCCATGGGGCACAGGGTGAGGACCCCGCGGGTGTCGTCCTGCCAGACGTGCCAGTGGCCGCGGTCGAGTCCGGACAGCCGGACGTCGGCGACGACCGACGGTTCGGGGTCGACGGTCGTGCCCGTCATACCGATGCCGAGCGCCGCCCGGACGGTGCTGCGTCCGCCGTCGCAGGCCACGGCGTACGCGGCGCGGACCGTTCCGCCGGTGGACAGCCGGGCGGTGACGGCGGTGGCGTCCTGCGCCAGTTCGGTGACGGCCGTACCGAAGACGACCTCGCCGCCCAGCTCCCGCAGCCGCGTGTACAGCAGTTCCTGGGTGCGCCACTGGGGGAGCATCCACACCTCGGCGTACGGGGAGCCGGCGCTCGGCTCGGCGCGCTCGACCATGTCGTACTCCGCGACGGGCCGGCCGGGGCGGCGTACCAGCATCCGCGGGTAGGGGCCGCCGGCCTCGCGTACCGCCGGGGCGAGGCCCAGATCGTCGAGGACCTCCATGGTGCGCGGCTGGATGCCCTTGCCACGTGAGCCGGGGGCCAGGCGGTCGGCGCGCTCCACCACGCGGACGTCGATACCGCGTCTCCGCAGGTCACAGGCGAGGGTGAGGCCGGTGGGCCCGGCGCCGACCACGAGCACCTCGGTGCTCGGTGCCCCCACAGTGCCCTTAACGTCGTTAAGTGGAGTCATGCCGGAAGGGTGCACTTAACATCGTTAAGTCGTCAAGCCTTAACGGCGATAAACTGGCGGCGTGCCTGTGAAGAGAGAGCCGAGCAAGCAAGCCCCGGAGGCGCCGGGAGAGCCCGGAGAGCCCGGAGAGCCCGGAGAGCCGGGAAGGCCGGGAAGGCGGACAGCGGCTCCCCGGCTGGATCGCACGCAGGTCGCCCAGACCGGGCTGCGGCTGCTGAACGAGACGGGGCTGGAAGGGCTCAGCCTGCGCCGGATCGCCAAGGAGCTGAACGTGAAGGCACCCGCGCTCTACTGGCACTTCGCCAGCAAACAGGCGCTGCTGGACGAGATGGCCACCGCCATGACGCGCGAACTGGGCGACCTCGCCGACCCGGTGTCCGGGAAGGCTTCCTGGGAGGAATGGTTCGCCGAGAGCCTGCGGCAGCTGCGGCGTACGCTGCTGCGCTACCGGGACGGGGCGAAGGTCTTCAGCGGCACCCGGCTGACCACCACGGAGCACGCCGCGGGGCAGGAGCGCTATCTGCGCATGATGACCGAGGCGGGCTTCACCGTGAACGCGGCAGCTCGCGCCTTCGTCACCGCCTTCAGCTACACCATCGGCTTCGTCATCGAGGAGCAGGCCGTCCAGCCCTTCCCCGACGAGCGTGCCCCCGGCTACGACCCGGCCGAACGCGCCGCGCGGATGGCCGCCTACCCGCTGGCCGCGCAGGTCTCCGCTGACCTGTTCACGGACTACGAGGCCCGCTTCGAGGAGGGCCTGCGGGCCCTCCTCGCCGGGCTGCGCGCCACGGTCCTCGCCGAGAACACGACGGTCCCGGGCGGGCAGGGCGCCGGATGACGGCCGTCAGCCCAGGGCCGCGCGCTTGAGGGCGCGGGCACGGCGTGCGACGCGGCGTACCGTGCGGTTGCGGGGGACGAACGCGAACTGCCGTGGCACCGCGCCGGGCAGAGCCAGCGCGGTCAGCCGGCGCCGCTTGAAGTAGCGACGGGTCGCCGGTGACAGGTGGGACGCCAGATAGCGCTCCACCTCCGGGCGCAGCTCCGGGTAGATCTGCGGCTGCATGCAGAAGCCGACGGCGCGCACCAGACCCGTCAGCTCCCGCCCGGAGGGCACGGCCGCCTCGGCACCCGCCGCCTCGTCGTCCAGATCGGGCAGCAGCGCGTCCACCAGTGTCACGGGCACGCGGTTGCTGTTCTGGTACGGCGCCACCCGCTCCAGCAGCAGCTCGGTGCCGGTACGTGCCACGGGCAGGCCGTAGAAGGCGGACGCCGTCAGCAGCGCTGTCGAGAAGCAGCCCACCACCAGCGCCGGGCGCAGCCGCTCGTACAGCGCCTCCGCCAGCACCGGCGAGTCCAGCACCGTCAGGGCGACGCCCAGTTCGCCCGCCTCCTTCTCCAGGGCACGGGACCAGCGCACCGGAGCCACCGGATGCGGCTTGAAGACCACCTCGCGGTGGCCGCGTGCCGCCGCACCGCGCAGCATCCGCAGATGCAGCTGCTCCTCCTCCTCGGGGGAGAGGATCTCCAGCGCGGACAGATACTGCCCCAGCAGCAACGCCGCCCCCCGGGGCGCCGCGGTCACCGACGGCGGCACGTCCTGGGCCACCTCGGCCAGCACCCCGCGGAACGCGTCCGTGGGAACGACCTCGGGCCGTACCCCGAACTCCGAGAGCAGCAACGGCGTCAGGCCCGGCACCAGATCCAGATGGAGCAGCCGGCGCGCCCGCGTACCCACCAGCGGGTCCAGCTTGTTGCGGGTGGGGCCGTAGCTCATCAGCCCGTCCGCGTACACCTCGATCGGCGCGTCCGGGAACAACCGTGCCACCGCCAGCGCGGGCTCGACCTGGATCGACTCCAGAACGAGCGTGACCTCGTCCTCCGGGCCGTCGCCCAGACCCCACAGCAACCGCAGATGCCGCTCCCACAGCGGGGCGTCGTCCCCACGCGGCGACCAGCCGCCCGGGTGGAAGGGACGGATCGTCTCGTTCCACGACAGCACCCGGTCGAAGCGGGGGCGCAGCCGCTCGAAGCCCGGCATGGTGTCGAGCGCCGCCGAGGTCTCCGGGTTGGCGGCGTTGTTGCTGACCAGCAGCAGCCGCTGGTCCGCGGGGCCGAAGTGGTCCGCGTCGACGGCCGCGGCGAGCGTGGCGGCACCGTAGAGGGTCGAGGCGAAGAACAACTGCGTACGCATCAGGCCGCCACCTCCGTGTCGCGATCCTTGCCGGGCCCGCCCGGTGCGGTGCCGTCCGGAGTGCCGGTGGCGCCTTCGGTGCCGCTGGAGCTGGTGGTGTCGCTTTCGGTGCCGGTGCCGGTGCCGGTGCCGGACGCCGGACCGGTCGCGGGCGCGGGCTGGCCCGGACGCCTGCGGAGCCGCCGCAGCCGGGAGGCCCGTTCGCTGTCCATCGAGTCCAGCGCCTCCGACAGCAGATCCGCCGGGAGCCGCTTGAGTGCCGCCGCGCTCATCGCCCGCAGCTTGCGGGCCACCTGCGGCTCGAACCTGCCGCTGGTCAAATGGTGCGAGATGATCGCGCAGTAGGTGCGGATCGCCTTGGGCAGCAACTGCTGAGCGTCCCGGTCCCGTGCGGTCTCCTCGATCACCTGGTCGAAGGCGCGGATGAAGTCCAGCTGCCGCACATCGCCGATCTGGGTGAGCGAGGAGGCGACCCCACGCCGGTAGAAGACGCCCAGCAGCCCCACGGCGGCGAACGAGCGGGCCTCCCGGTGCAGCCGCCAGATCCACGGCCGGTCCTCGGCCGTGCGCAGCCCGTCGGTGAAGTGCAGCAGCCCCTCGTCCAGCAGCCTGCGGTGGTAGATCCCCGCCCAGGCGTAGGCGTAGTCCACGGACGTGCTGCGGGTGGCGGGCAGAATCGCCGCCCGCGGATCCTCCACCACGCCCCGCCGGCCGTGCGGCACCCGCGCCAGGGTGCGGGAGCGCGCCGTGCACTGCACATGATCGGTGCGTACGAAGTCGCAGTCCAGCCGCTCGATGCACGCGAGCAGCTGCTCGTAGTAGCCGGGAGCCAGCCAGTCGTCACCGTCCAGGAACGTGACGTACTTGCCGCTCGCCCGGTCCAGCCCCGTGTTGCGCGCGGTCGCCAGACCGCCGTTGCGCGCGTGCCGTACCCGGACCACCTGCGCAACGTCCTGGAAGTCGTTTTCGGCTCGCTCCAGAATCTCCGGCGTCTCGTCCTTGGAAGCGTCGTCGACCAGAATGAACTCGAAATCCTGGCGCGCGTTCGCTCGGAGACTCCGAAGCGTTTCCGGGGCGTATGACTGCACGTTGTAAAACGGCACGATGACGGAGAGCTTGACCACCCGAGGGACCTTAGGGTTCGCGCCCCGCCCCGTCTTGACCTGCGGCGGACCTCCGGGTGAACGACGCGTGGCGGGATGGTGAACGGGGCGGCGGCGCGGGCCCGTTGGGCATTCGTCGGTGTGCTGTTAACCGGCTGTTGCCTTTACGTTGGGCCGCCTTCCGGAATCCCTTCCTAGCGTCGATGACGTGCCCTCACGAGAAATCCCCTCCGCTTCCACGAACGCACCGGACGCCGGCACCGCACTCGTCTCGCACGAGCGGTCGGCGCCACGCCGGGTAGCCGTTCTGGCGGATTCCGACACCCGGTGGAAATGGGGTGTGCTGACCGCCCGCAGGCTGGCGCCCGAGGCCGCCATCGACGGCCTCCTGCTGCGCGGCCGGGCCACGCCCACCCCGCGCCAGCTCGCCGAGGTCGGCGTCACCGTGGCCACTCTGCGCGAGGTCACCACCGCGGAGTTCCTCCGGGCGGCCGTCGCGCCGGACGCCTACGACGTGATCGTCCTCGCCTGTGTCGGCGGCGCCGTACAGGCCATGCTGCACGGGCTGGGCCGGGCCCTCACCGGCGGAGCGGTTCAGGGCGTCGGGGAAGCGGGGCGGACCGCCGGGGCGAGTGACGCGGAAACCGGCGCAGGCGCAGGCGGCGGGGCAGGCGGCGCGCGAGGTGGGGCGGGCGGCGCAGGAGGGCCTGCGCGCCGCCGCCCCGTGGTCGTCACCGGCTACGTCGGCGTCGTCTACGAGAAGCTGGCCGACGGGCTGCTGCTGCGGCACGGCGCCGACCTCGTCCTCGCCAACTCGCCGTACGACGCCGACCGCTTCCGCGCCGTGTACGAGGGCGTGGGAGCCGACGCCGACAGCGTGGTCGAGTGCGCGCTGCCGTTCCTGGAGGGGACCGGAAGCCCCAAGAAGCCGGCGGAAGGCGCCGCGGACGATGCCGCGGACGGTCCGTTCACGGTCGTCTTCGCCGTGCAGCCCTCCGTTCCGGCCGGCCGCGCCGACCGCGCCTACCTGCTGCGCCGAGCCGTCGGCCACGCACTGCGGCACCCCGAGCGCGACGTACTGATCAAGCTGCGCAGCAAGCCCGGCGAGCACACCACACATATCGAAGAACTGCCGTACCAGAAACTCGTCCGCAAGCTGCCCGGGGGACGCGACGGCGCCGACGGCGGACTGCCGCCCAACTGCCGCCTCGTCTACGGCAACATGGGGGAGATCCTCGACCGGGCACAGCACACCGGCGGCCTGCTGGTGACCGTCAGCTCCACCGCGGCGCTGGAGTCCCTGCACCGATCGCTGCCCACCGCCGTCCTCACCGACCTCGGCGTCCGCGAGGCCCTGGGCAACCACTACTTCACCGGCTCCGGCTGCCTCGCCTCCTGGGACGAACTCGACGACGGCCTGCTGCCGGAAGCCGACGAGAAGTGGGCACTGCGGCAGGGCGTACGCGGCCAGGACGGCTTCGCGACCGCACGCGAGCGTGTGACCACGCTCGTCGCCCGCTCGGCGAGCCGCGGGCTGCCGCCCCTCGCGCCGTACTACACCGTCCGGACCGCCCCCGGCTATCTGCCCGGCATCCTGCGCCGATACGGCCTCGAACCGGACGGTTCGACGTCGGGCGGCGCGGCCGGTGGCGCGGCAGACGGTCTCGAAGCCGCCGGCGGCCTCACAGCCGCCGGGCGCGGTGTCGTACGGCGCGTCGTCCGCGAAGCAGCCCGCGGCGCCTACCGGCACGGCGTCCAGCGGGTCGCTCCGCTGATCCGGAAGGCGGGCGAACTGTGATGCCGGGCCCCGGTCCTGGAGGGGCCCCGGCCGGTTCGGAGGCGTCGGGGTCGTCGGGGGCGCTGAATCCTTCGGTTTCTTCTGCTTCTTCTGTTTTGCCGGAACCCCCTGCCTTGTCCGAGTCCCTGCCTCACTCAGGAGCCAGCATGTCCCCAAACCCCGCCGTGCTCGCGGTGATACCCGCCCGGGGCGGGTCGAAGGGTGTGGCCGCCAAGAACCTCGCCCCGGTCGCGGGCGTTCCGCTCGTCGCCCGCGCGGCCCGCGAGTGCCTGGCCGCGCGGAACGTGACCGATGTCGTCGTCTCCACCGACGACACCGCCATCGCCGAGGCAGCCCGCTCCGCAGGCGCCGAGGTGGTCGAACGGCCCGCCGAGATCGCCGGCGACCTGGCCACCAGCGAGGCCGCCGTCCTGCACGCCATGGAGGTGTACGAGAAGCGGCACCGCAGGCCGCTGCAGACGGTGCTGCTCGTGCAGTGCACCAGCCCCTTCCTCGTGAGGGAGGACATCGAGCAGGTGGCGGCGGCCGTCATCGACGAGGGCGCCGACAGCGCGCTGACGGTGGCACCGTTCCATGGCTTCGTATGGCGCGACGGCACCCCGGCGTCGGACGACGGTTCGGGGGAGACGGCTGCGGGGACGGCAGCGTCCGTAGCGTCTGCGGGGGCCGCAGCCCCCGCCGCGGGCGCGAAAGGTTCGGACGGGGCTTCCGGCGTGAACGGGAGCGCGTACGGCGTCAACCACGACCGCGCCGTGCGCCCCCGACGCCAGGACCGGCCGGAAGACCTGCTGGAGACCGGCGCCGCCTACGCCATGGACGCCATGGGGTTCCGGGAGTCCGGCCACCGGTTCTTCGGGCGGACGGCCGTCGTCCGTACCGACCCGGCCCGCGTCCTGGAGATCGACGACCCGCACGACCTGGCCCGCGCCCGCGCGCTGGCGCCCCTGCTGGACGCGCGCCGTGACGGACCGGGCGCGCTGCCGACGCGTCAGGACGTGGACGCGGTCGTACTGGACTTCGACGGCACCCAGACCGACGACCGGGTCTACATCGACGCCGAGGGACGGGAGACCGTCGCCGTGCACCGCGGTGACGGACTCGGTATCGCCGCGCTGCGCCGGGCCGGCCTGGAGGTGCTGATCCTCTCCACGGAGACGAACCCGGTCGTCGCGGCGCGCGCGGCCAAGCTGCGGCTTCCCGTACTGCACGGCATCGACCGCAAGGACCTCGCGCTCAAGCAGTGGTGCGAGGAGAAGGGAATCGCGCCCGAGCGCGTGCTGTACGCGGGCAACGACGCGAACGACCTGCCGTGCTTCGCGCTCGCCGGCTGGCCCGTCGCCGTCGCCGACGCCCATGACGTGGTGCGCGCCGCCGCGCGGGCCGTCACGACGCGGGGCGGGGGAGCGGGGGCCGTGCGCGAGATCGCGGGGTGGCTGGTGGGGGCGGAGTTGTGAGGGGGCGGGCGCGCGTCTGCTCCCTGGTTGGGCCCACCCACAAAGGAAAGCCCGCGGAGCCCCCGACGCCCACACCCGCCGCCTCCTGACCAGCGCGAACCCTACCCCGATCGCCTCACCACCCACCCCCGCAGACAACCACTGACCCTCTGCACCCACCCAAGAAAGAAACCCCCGGAAATGGTGAACATGTTCAGCAACGCCCAGCCCAACAACGCCCGCCTCCGCGCCCTCGGTACGAAGACCGTCGGGCCGGGCCACCCCGTCTACGTCACCGGCGAGATCGGCATCAACCACAACGGTGACCTCGACAACGCGTTCGCCCTCATCGACGCCGCCGCCGAGGCGGGCTGCGACGCGGTCAAGTTCCAGAAGCGGACGCCGGAGATCTGCACCCCGCGCGACCAGTGGGACCTCGAGCGCGACACCCCCTGGGGCCGCATGACGTACATCGACTACCGGCACCGCGTCGAGTTCGGCGAGGACGACTACCGCGCCATCAGCGAGCACTGCGCCGAGCGCGGCATCGACTGGTTCGCCTCCCCGTGGGACGAGGAAGCCGTAGCGTTCCTGGAGAAGTTCGACGTGCCGGCGCACAAGGTGGCCTCCGCCTCGCTCACCGACGACGAGCTGCTGCGTGCCCTGCGCGCCACGGGCCGCACGATCATCCTCTCCACCGGGATGTCCACGCCGAAGCAGATTCGGCACGCGGTGGAGGTGCTGGGCAGCGAGAACATCGTGCTCTGCCACGCGACCTCCACCTACCCGGCCAAGGCCGAGGAGCTGAACCTGCGGGTCATCCACACCCTGCAGGACGAGTTCCCGAACGTTCCGATCGGCTACAGCGGCCACGAGACGGGGCTGCAGACCACCCTCGCCGCCGTCGCGCTCGGCGCCGTCTTCGTGGAGCGGCACATCACCCTGGACCGCGCCATGTGGGGCTCCGACCAGGCCGCCTCCGTCGAGCCGCAGGGCCTCCAGCGCCTGGTGCGGGACATCCGCACCATCGAGGAGTCCCTCGGCGACGGTGTGAAGAAGGTCTACGACAGCGAGCTGGCGCCGATGCGCAAGCTGCGCCGCGTCAAGGGCGTCGTGGCCGAGGAGGCTGCGGCGGCAGAGGAGACCGGGGCCCGCGAGCCGGTCACGGTCTGACGCGGCATCGCCCTGCCTCCGGCGCCCGCCTCACCCCCACCCCTCCCATCCCCGACCTCCAAGCGGAACGGAGCGTATGCGCACATGTCCCGTAGCCGCTCCGCAAAAGGAGCGCCGAACTGCTCCGGCCAAGACCCAGGCCAAACCCCAGGCCAGGACCCGGGACGGGTCCCGGGCCCAGGCCCACACCAAGGCCCCGGCCAACACCGAGGCCGAGGCCCACGTCCCGGAGCAGAGTCAGACCCCGGGGGCGGAGCCAACCCCGGGATGCGGGACGGGGCCCTCGCTTTCGTCGAGAGCCCCGTCCAGCTCCTCAACGTCCTCGAATGGGCGCACAACCATCCGGCGCCCGACACGGCAACCCCCCTCACCCTCGTGGTGCTGCCCCCGCGCGATCCCATGACCCGGGGGCAGCTGCGCCGGATGGCCGAGCTGGCCCGTGACGAGGGGATCGCGGTGAGCTGGCAGGAGGCCCGCGACGGCGTGGGGGGTGCCGTCGCAAGCCTCCTCGCGCTCGCCCGCAGGCTGCGCAGGGCCCGGACGCTGGTGATCGGCGATCCGTTCTCGCGCTACGTCCAGCTGCTGCTCGCCCTCACCCCCGCCCGCGCCGAGCGGCGGATCACCGTGGTGGACGACGGCACGGCCACGATGGAGTTCGTCGCCCAACTGGCGAGCGGTGAACGCTTCGTGCGCTGGCACAGACGCGGCATGCGGGGCGGGGCGCGCGGGCTGCTGTTCGCGCCGGTCTCCCGTCGCGCACGCCGCCGCCTCACCCCGCGTGCCGACGGCAAGCGGCCGGTGGAGGTGTTCAGTTCGATGCCGGTGGAGCCGCCCGAGAACGTGGTCGTGACGGCCAACGAGTTCGCCTGGACCCGCGCCAGGTTCGGGCCCCCGCGCCTGACCAAGGGCGCCGATCTGGTCGGCACCTCCCTGGTGGAGACGGGCGTGGTGGACACCGAGCGCTATCTGGAGGCCGTCACATCACTGGCCCGCGAGTACGGGGCCACCCGCTACTTCGCCCACCGTCGCGAGAGCAGCGAGAAACTTCAGCAGGTCAGCGCCGCCACCGGGCTGGAGATCGTCCGCCCGGACCTGCCGCTCGAACTGGTCGCCCGCCGCGGTCCGGTCGGCCGTACGATCCTCAGCTTCCCCTCCACCGTCGTCCACACCCTCCCGCTGGCGCTGGCGGGCACCGCCGTGACCGTGGCCGTGTGCGACATCGACCCGGAGTGGCTGTCGCGGACCGCCTCTCCCCGGGCCCAGGGCTTCCTGGCCGGTGTCACCGGTACGGCCCGAGGAGCCCGCCGGCTTCCGTCCGCCCTCCCTTCCCCGCCGGGCCAGAGCGTGTGAGTCCGGCGAGCGGGCCACCGCCGGCGCGAGCTGCCGGTCGGTCGCCCGTCCGGTTCGTCATCGCGGCCCGGCCGCATAGGCCAACGGCGGTGCGATCGCCTGTGCGTCGGCCCTTTCTCCGAGCCACAGCCCGATGAAGAGTGCCGCGGTCGCCTCCAGCAGCCCGGCCCGCTCCAAGCCGCCTCCGGTCACCGGTTCACAGCCCGCGTCGCGCACCAGTTCCTCGACGAGCGCCAGGGCTGCCGCGTCGTCCCCGCAGATCGGAACCGACAGCGGCCGCCCGTCGAAGACCGGCGGGCGCATGCGCCATACGTCCTCATGGCAGAGGTTGAACGCCTTGACGACATGTGCCCCGGGCGCTGCCGCCGCCAGTCGCCGAGCGGCCGAGGGGCCGTCACCGGTCAGCAGCCCGAATTCGGGCCCGACCGGGTTGGAGCAGTCGAGCAGTACCTTCCCGTCCAGGGCCGCGCGCAACTCCTCCGCGACCTCCTGCCCCGCGCCGTAGGGCAGTGCGGCCAGGACCACTTCGCCGAACTCGGCCGCCGTCCGCGGACTCCCCTGCTGTGCGCCGTGCCCTATACGCTCCGCGAGCCGTCGCGCCTTCTGTGCGTCCCGCCCTCCGACGACCACCTCGTGTCCGGCCCGCGCCCAGTGTGTGGCCAGCGCGTCCGCCATGTTCCCCGTGCCCAGTACGCCGATCCTCATCCCACGTTCCTCTCCATGTTCGGTTCGACCGCGTGCGGTCCAACCCCGTCCGGCTCAGCCGCATCCGATCCAGCCGCGTTCGGCCCGTCCCCGGTCGGCTCGACCGCTTCCGGCCCCGGCCGTATTCGGCTCGACCGCTTCCGCAAGGACACTAGGAAGTCCGTCAGGCACCATGTGGTTCGTGACGACGACCGATGCCTTCCTCGCCGACTGCCGGGCCCGCCTCGCCTTCGACCTGCTCTCCAACACCTGGAACGCCGTGGTCCTCTGGGCGCTGCGCGACGGCCCCAGCCGGCACGGTGCGCTCCGCACGAGCATCGGCGGCATCAGCTCGAAGGTGCTCACCGAGACGGTGCGTCGGCTGGAGTTCAACGGTCTGGTGGAGCGGCACGCCTATGCGGAGGCTCCGCCGCGTGTGGAGTACGAGCTCACTGAGCTCGGCCGCACCTTGCTCGGCCCCATCGGCGCCATCGGTGCCTGGGCCTTCGAACACGGGGACGAGGTCATGGCGGCCCAGGACCGCCGAGCGGACGACGCCCCGTCGAGCGGCGGTCGGTAAAACGCGTAGGTATACCCATCCGCATCTGGACATAACCGCCGCCCAGCCTAGATTTTCTTCCCCTGGGAGGTTGAACTTTGGTGGATCTCTAGTCAGTTGCGGTGTCAAGGGGCCTACTCTTCGGACCATGAACGAACTCCTGTCCCCTGCAGCACCGGAGGTAGACGCACGCGGGGCCGCCGGCGTACTTCCCGAGCTGCCCGGCCGGCTGACCGAATCCCTCCGCCGCGAGCTCATTGCTTTCCGTCGCGACCTCCATATGCACCCAGAGCTGGGCAATCAGGAGTTCCGCACGACGACCGCCATCAAGACCAGGCTCGAACGTGCGGGTCTGCGTCCTCGGGTGCTGGCCATGGGCACAGGACTCATCTGCGACATCCACCCGGAAGGGCTGCAGGAGGCGGAAGGGGCGGGGGACGATCCGGGTGCCGCCGCCCAGGGCGCCCCGCCGGGCCCCACCACGGCTCAGGCTCAGTCCCCGGCTGCGCCCGCCGCCCCGCCACCCATGCTGGCCCTGCGCGCCGACATCGACGCGCTGCCCATTCCGGACACCAAAGAGGTGCCGTACCGCTCGACCGTCCCGGGGCGGGCCCACGCGTGTGGGCACGATGTGCACACCACGGTGGTGCTCGGCGCCGGCCTGGTGCTGGCCGAGCTGGCCCGGGCGGGGGCGCTGCCCCGTCCGGTGCGGCTGCTGTTCCAGCCGGCCGAGGAGGTGCTGCCGGGCGGTGCCGCCGACGCGGTGGACTGCGGGGTGCTGGACGGCGTCGGGTCGATCCTCGCGGTGCACTGCGACCCGCGGGTCGACGTGGGGCGGATCGGGTTGCGCGCGGGGCCGATCACCTCGGCCTGCGACCGGCTGGAGGTGGTGCTCAGCGGCGCGGGCGGGCACACCGCTCGGCCGCATCTGACCACCGATCTGGTCACGGCGGCCGCCAAACTGGTCACCGAGGCGCCGGCGCTGCTGGCCCGGCGGGCGGACGCCCGCTCTGGGCTGTCGCTGACCTGGGGGCGGATCGAGTCCGGGCACGCACCGAATGTGATCCCGCAGCGTGCGGAGCTGTCGGGGACGCTGCGCTGCCTGGATCTGCCGACCTGGCGCGAGGCGCCCGATCTGGTGCACGCGGCCATCGACGAGTTGGCGACGCTGCACCGGGCCAAGTGCGAGCTGACGTATGTGCGCGGGGTTCCGCCGGTGGTCAACGAACCCTCGGCGACGGCGCTGCTGCGGGAGGCGATGGCGGCGCGCTCGGGTGCCGCTTCGGTGGAGACGACGGAGCAGAGCCTGGGCGGCGAGGACTTCTCCTGGTATCTGGAGCATGTGCCCGGGGCGATGGCCCGGCTGGGGGTGCGGCCCGTCGGTGACCGCCGTTCCCGCGATCTGCACCAGGGCGACTTCGACGCGGACGAGTCGGCGATCACCACTGGCATCGAACTGTTCACGGCTGCCGCGCTGCTGCACCGTCCCTGACCCACGGCCCGACCCGGACGGCGCCGAACGCGTCACGGCTGCTCCTCGGCCGGAGAGGCCCGGCTCAGCCGGCGAGCCCCCGGCTCCCGGCGAGCCCCCGACTCAACCGGCGAGAACCCGGCGCGGAAGAATTTCCGCAACGGGAGAAAAGGGGCAGTGACGTGGAAGTCGGCGCCGTTCGCGACGATCCGATAACAGCAGTTCCCGTCTTCTTCTGCTGGAAATCTACGCGCGTTAATCTGTGGCCGTCTCAAGGGCCGGAACCCTACTGCGGTGCCGGAACCGGTGCTCCACGACTCGAAGGGGACTCCTGTTGCGTCGGGTAACAAAGCTGGCTGCCGCCGTCACCGCCACTGCGGCTCTCGCACTGACGGCCACCGCGTGCGGTGAGAGCTCTACGGAGTCGGGTGGCAAGAAGAACAAGGGCGTCGGACTCGCTTTCGACGTCGGCGGTCGGGACGACCACTCGTTCAACGAGGCGGCCGCCCGCGGAACCGACAAGGCCGAGAAGGAACTCGGCGTCAAGACCAAGGAGATGACCGCCGGCAACAACGAGACGGAGGAGACCCGCGAACAGCGTCTCACCTCCCTCGCGAAGGCGGGCTACAACCCGGTCATCGGGGTCGGCTTCAACTACGGCAAGTCGGTCAACAAGGTGGCCAAGGACTTCCCCGACACCACCTTCGGCGTGGTGGACGAGCGGTCCCACGCGAAGAACGTCGTCGGCATGACCTTTGCCGAGAACGAGTCGTCCTACCTGGTCGGCGTGGCCGCTGCCAAGAAGACCAAGAGCAACAAGGTCTCCTTCATAGGCGGCGTGGACAACGCGCTCATCCAGAAGTTCGAGGCCGGTTACGTCAAGGGCGTCAAGGACACCAACCCGAAGGCCAAGGTTGAGGTCGACTACCTCTACAAGGACGACGACAAGGGCTTCAACGACCCCGATCGCGCCCAGAAGATGGCCAAGGGCATGCTCGCCCGCGGCAACGACGTGATCTACACGGCAGCCGGCGGGTCCGGCAGCGGCTCCATCGAAGAGGTCAGCAAGAAGAAGGGGGCCTGGGCCATCGGGGTCGACTCCGACCAGTACCGGCAGAAGGGCCTGGAGAAGTACCGGGACGCCATCCTGACCTCGTCGGTCAAGAACGTCGACGTCGCCGTCTTCGAGCTGATCAAGAGCATCAAGGACAAGAAGCCGCTCACCGGCAACCAGACCTTCTCCCTCAAGGAGAAGGGCGTCTCGGTCGCCACGTCCGGTGGCTTCATCGACGACATCAAGGACGACATCGACAAGGCCACCGAGAAGATCGTCTCGGGCGAGGTCAAGGTTCCGACCAGGCCGTGACCTGGTAGGAGCGGCACCGTACGCGCGTGGAGCAGCACTTCGCCGCGTACGGTGCCGCTCGCAGTCCCCCAGTTCCTCTCCACGAGCCGCCACGCCCGTCCGCAACGGCGGCACCACAGCGGCCGGCCTCGGCGCCGGCAAGGGAGCGCGTCAGTCAAGTGTCCAGCGAGTCCAGCGGCAGCAGCGGCGCGCCGTCCGGGGCGGACCAGGGGTCCGCGGCGGCCGTCGAACTGCGCGGCATCACCAAGCGGTTCCCCGGCGTCGTCGCCAACCGCGACATCGACATCCGGGTGGACCGGGGCACCGTGCACGCCCTTGTGGGCGAGAACGGCGCGGGCAAGTCCACCCTCATGAAGATCCTCTACGGCATGCAGCGGCCGGACGAGGGCACCATCAGCATCGACGGCGAGTACGCCGCCCTGCACAGCCCGGCGGACGCCATCGTGCGCGGCATCGGCATGGTGCACCAGCACTTCATGCTGGCCGACAACCTCACCGTGCTGGAGAACACCGTTCTGGGCGCGGAGAAGCTGTACGGCATCGGTGGCCGCGCCCGGAAGAGGATCAAGGAGCTGTCGGACGCCTACCAGCTCGGCATACGCCCCGACGTCCTCGTCGAGGACCTGGGCGTGGCCGACCGGCAGCGCGTGGAGATCCTCAAGGCCCTCTACCGCGGCGCCCGCATCCTCATCCTCGACGAGCCGACGGCCGTCCTGGTCCCGCAGGAGGTCGAAGCGCTCTTCGCCAACCTGCGCGAACTCAAGGCCGAGGGCCTGACGGTGCTGTTCATCTCGCACAAGCTGGGCGAGGTCCTCTCCGTCGCCGACGCGATCACCGTCATCCGGCGCGGTACGACGGTCGCCTCCGTACGGCCCGAGGAGACGACGCCCAAGCAGCTCGCGGAGCTGATGGTGGGCAGCGAGCTGCCGTCGGCCGAGACCCGCGAGTCGACCGTCACCGACGAGCCGATGCTGCGCGTGGAGGGCCTGCACCTGTCGGCCGCCGACCCCGACGGCGGCCGGCGCACCGTCTTGGACGGGATCTCCTTCACCATCCACAAGGGCGAGGTGCTCGGTGTCGCCGGGGTGGAGGGCAACGGCCAGGCCGAACTGGTCGAGGCCGTCATGGGGATGAGCGACCCGGACGGCGGGAGCATCACCCTCGACGGCGCGGACATCTCGCACGTATCCACCCGGGCGAGGCGCGAGAGCGGCATCGGCTACATCCCCGAGGACCGCCACCGGCACGGGCTGCTGCTGGAGGCCCCGCTGTGGGAGAACCGCATCCTCGGACACGTCACCGAGAAGCCCAACGCCAAGGGCCCGGCGCTCGGTATCCCCGGCGCGCCCCAGCTGCTCGCCCTCAAGGAGGCGCGGGCGGACGCCGAGCGGATCGTCGCCGAGTACGACGTGCGCACGCCCGGCATCGAGGTGACCGCCGCCAGCCTCTCGGGCGGCAACCAGCAGAAGTTCATCGTCGGCCGCGAGATGAGCCATGACCCCAAGCTGCTGATCGCCGCGCACCCCACCCGCGGGGTGGACGTCGGTGCGCAGGCCCAGATCTGGGACCAGATACGCACCGCCCGCCGCGAGGGCCTGGCGGTGCTGCTGATCTCCGCCGACCTGGACGAGTTGATCGGCCTCTCGGACACCCTGCGGGTGATGTACCGGGGCCGGCTGGTCGCGGACGCCGACCCGGCGACCGTCACCCCTCAGGAGTTGGGCTCGGCGATGACCGGCGCGGCCAGCGGCCACCTGGAACACCCGGAGGACGACGGCGCGCAACCGCAAGGCGCGGACGGGCCGCAGGACGCGGACGGGACGCAAGGCCCGGACGAGCCCCGGGATGCGGGCGAGCCGCAGGACGCGGACCAGCCACAGGACGCCGACAGCACCGGCAGTACCGAGAGCGCCGACAGCAACGACTCCGAGAGGGGAGGCGACAAATGAGCCGTCTCAGGGAAAAGTTCAGCGCCCAGGCCGTGCTGCAGGCGCTGGCCGCGCCGATGCTCGCCCTCCTCACGGCGTTCTTGCTCTCCTCCGCCGTCATCGCGGCGACCGGCGAGGACCCGTTCCACGCCTTCTACGTGATGATCGACTTCGGTTCGAAGAGCGACAGCCAGGTCTGGATCATCAACAAGGCGATCCCGTACTACCTGTCGGCGGCGGCCGTGGCCATCGGCTTCCGTATGAACCTCTTCAACATCGGCGTCGACGGCCAGTACCGGGTGGCCGCGTTCTTCGCCGCGGTCGTCGGCGGGGCGCTCGCGCTGCCCGGCGTGCTGCAGATCGGCGTGATCATCCTCGTCGCGATGGCGGTCGGCGCGCTGTGGGCCGGTATCGCGGGCGTGCTGAAGACCACACGCGGGGTCAGCGAGGTCATCACCACGATCATGCTGAACTCCATCGCGGGCTCGCTGATCGGCTACTTCCTCTCCGAGGACAAGCTGGCCGTCAAGGACGGCAACCTCTTCCACACGCCGACCATCCCCGAAGCCGCCCGCTTCTTCCTCATCCCGACCACCCCTGACCCGATCTACGGCACCGTGATCATCGCCGTCGTCATCGGCCTGGCCTACTGGTTCGTCCTCGGCCGCACCCGGTTCGGGTTCGACCTGCGGGCGGTGGGCCGCAGCGAGTCGGCGGCCTCCGCCAGCGGTGTCAGCGTCCGCCGGATGGTCGTCACCAGCATGGTGCTCTCCGGCGCCGTCGCCGGCCTGGTCGGTATGCCGACACTGCTGAACAAGTCCTTCAGCTACGGTACCGACTTCCCCACCGGCGTCGGCTTCACCGGCATCGCCATCGCCCTGCTGGGTCGCAACCACCCCATCGGCATGGCACTGGCCGCGCTGCTGTGGGGCTTCCTGGAGCGCACGGGCCTGCAGCTGGAGTTCGAGGGCTACGCCCAGGAGATCGTCGGCGTCATGCAGGGGATCATCGTCCTGTGCGTCGTCATCGCGTACGAGATCGTCCGCCGGGTCGTGCTGCGCAGACAGCAGAGCGCGGTCGGCGCCGAACTGAGCGGACAGGGCGGCCAGGGCGGCCAGGGCGCACCCCGTGAGCCGGGAGGGCCGGGCGATCCGGGTGGGCCGGGCGGCCCCGGTGAACAGGGCGGACCAAGCGGGCCGGGCGACAAGAGCGCAGAGAGCACCCAGGCGAAGAAGGCGGGGACCACCGCATGAGCACCACCATGTCCGCGTCCAAGAACGCCTCCGAGAAGCCCGCGGCCCCCCGCGGCAAGCGCAAGCTGTCCTACCCGCTCGTCCTGCTGCTCATCGCGGGCGGCCTGCTGCTGCTCTCGCTCGTCCGTGCCGTCACCGGTGACGAGCAGCTCAGCAACAGCCAGCAGTTCTCCTCCGCGCTGGGTGCGGCCGTGCCGATCGGGCTGGCCGGGCTCGGCGGCCTGTGGGCCGAACGCGCCGGCGTCATCAACATCGGCCTCGAAGGCATGATGATGCTCGGCACCTTCACCGCCGGCTGGATCGGCTGGCAGTACGGGCCCTGGGCGGCGATCCTCGCCGGCATCATCGGCGGCGCGCTGGGCGGGCTGCTGCACGCGCTGGCCACCGTCACCTTCGGTGTCGACCACATCGTCTCCGGTGTCGCCATCAACCTCCTCGCCCTCGGCCTGGTCCGCTACCTGGCCAAGCTGTGGTTCGGCGCCGAAGGCAGCGAAGCGGCCGCAGCGGGCGGCAACGCCAAACAGTCCCCGCCCATGGACAGCATGCCCACCCTCACCGTCCCCGGCCTCGCCGACGGACTGGGCAGCATCGAGAAGCACCACTGGTTCCTCGTCTCCGACCTGGCGGGCATCCTGCGCGCCCTCGTCCACGAGGTCTCCTGGGTGACGGTGCTGACCGCGCTGCTGTTCGTCGGCAGTTTCTTCGTTCTGTGGCGCTCCTCGTTCGGACTGCGGCTGCGCTCCTGCGGTGAGAACCCGGTGGCCGCCGAGTCGCTGGGCGTGAACGTCTACACCTACAAGTACGCGGCGCTGGCCATCTCCGGCGCGCTGGCCGGGCTCGGCGGCGCCTTCCTCGCCGTGGGCGTGCACATCTACCAGGAGAACCAGACCGGCGGCCGCGGCTACATCGGCCTCGCCACCATGATCTTCGGCAACTGGCGCCCCGGCGGCGTCGCCATGGGCGCCGGGCTGTTCGGCTTCATGGACGCGCTGCGGGTCGTCGGCGGCGGCACCACGGTGCACGCCATGCTGCTCCTGATGGCCGTCCTGCTGGTGGCGCTCGCCGTCTGGAAGCTGCGCAGCGGCGTGCGCGGCGCCCGTATCCAGGCCTCCGTCAGCCTCGTCATCGCCGTGCTGCTCGTGCTGTGGTACGCGCTGACCAACACCGTGGCACTGGAGTTCGTCGAGATGACGCCGTACGTCACCACGCTGCTGGTGCTCTCACTCGCGGCCCAACGCCTTCGCGCGCCACGCGCGATCGGCAAGTCGTACCGTCGAGGCGAGGGAACGTAGCGTGGACGCCGTGCACAAGGCGGACATCGACTGGAACACCCTGCGCGAACAGGCCCGGCAAGCCATGTCCCGCGCGTACGCCCCCTACTCCGGCTTCCCCGTAGGCGCCGCCGCCCTGGTCGACGACGGGCGCACGGTGACCGGCTGCAACGTGGAGAACGCCTCCTACGGGGTCGGACTGTGCGCCGAGTGCGGCCTGGTCTCCGCGCTCTTCGCCACCGGCGGCGGCCGACTGGTCGCCTTCACCTGTGTGGGCGGCGACGGCCACGTCGTCGCCCCGTGCGGCCGCTGCCGCCAACTGCTGTGGGAGCACGGTGGCGGCGCCCTCCTGGTGGAGGCACCCTCGGGGGTGCGGCCCCTCTCAGAACTGCTGGTGGACGCCTTCGGGCCGAACGATCTGGCCCGCTGAGCGCCCACCGGTCGCCGAAAGGAACAGGTACACATCCATGGCCATGGACGCCATCTCCGTCATCCGCGCCAAGCGCGACCGCCAGGAGCTGAACGGCGAGCAGATCGACTGGATCATCGACGCCTATACGCGCGGAGCGGTCGCCGAGGAGCAGATGTCGGCCCTTGCCATGGCCGTCTACCTCAACGGGATGACCCGCGCGGAGATCTCCCGCTGGACCGCCGCGATGATCGCCTCCGGCGAGCGGATGGACTTCGGCACCCTGGACCGCCCCACCGCCGACAAGCACTCGACGGGCGGAGTCGGAGACAAGATCACCCTGCCGCTCGCCCCGCTGGTGGCCGCCTGCGGCGCCGCCGTACCCCAGCTGTCCGGCCGCGGCCTCGGCCACACCGGCGGCACCCTCGACAAACTGGAGTCCATCCCCGGCTGGCGCGCCTCGCTGACCAACGCCGAGATGATGGAGGTCCTGCGCGACGCCGGCTCCGTCATCTGCGCGGCGGGCGACGGTCTGGCCCCCGCCGACAAGCGCCTCTACGCCCTGCGCGACGTCACCGGCACCGTGGAGTCCCTCCCCCTGATCGCCTCGTCCATCATGTCCAAGAAGATCGCCGAGGGCACCGGCGCCCTGGTCCTGGACGTCAAGGCCGGCTCCGGCGCCTTCATGAAGAACGTGGACGACGCCCGCGAACTGGCCGCCACCATGGTGGAACTGGGCCACGACCACGGCGTCAAGACGGTCGCCCTCCTCACCGACATGAACACCCCGCTCGGCCTGACAGCGGGCAACGCCCTGGAGGTCCGCGAATCCGTGGAGGTCCTGGCGGGCGGCGGCCCGGCCGACGTCGTGGAACTCACCGTCGCCCTGGCCCGCGAAATGCTCGACGCGGCGGGCCTGCCGGACGCCGACCCCACGAAGGCACTCGCCGACGGCTCCGCGATGGACGTGTGGCGCCGCATGATCACCGCCCAGGGCGGCGACCCCGACGCGGAACTGCCGACGGCGCGGGAGCGCCACGTGGTGACTGCCCCGGCAACCGGTGTGCTGACCCGCCTGGACGCCTACGCGGTCGGCCTCGCCGCCTGGCGCCTGGGCGCGGGCCGCGCCCGTAAGGAGGACCCGGTCCAGGCCGGCGCCGGAATCGAACTCCACGCCCGCCCCGGCGACCACATCACCGCGGGCACCCCTCTCCTGACCCTCCACACGGACACCCCGGAGGCCTTCGACTACGCGGAGGCGGCACTGGAGGGCGCCTGGCAGATCGCCCCCGCCGAGTCCTACGCACCGACCCCACTGATCCTGGACCGCATCGGGTAGGACGCTGACGGCGGACGGGCTCGCTGCGGGGCTACCGGCCGTCCAGGCAGTCGGCGCACGCGCCGCGCCGCTGCCACTCGTCCATTGCGCCGATGGCACCGCAGAGCGGCGTGCCGTCGCGCACCTTGTGCACGGTCGTCACGTCGTCTCCGACCGTGCCTGGCACCCAGTCGGACGCGCCTTGCACTCCGGTGGGGGAGGGGAGTGGTGTGCCGGTGGTGCGGGATTGCCAGGCGAGGGCGCCCTCGGGGGTGAGGAGTTCTGTGGGGGCGCCCACCGTGTCGGTGACTATCGCGTGGAATGCGGGGGCTCGTACGAGCGGGTCGCGGGTTGTTTGGGCTATTGGGCGGTGGGTTCCGGGGGAGTAGTCCCAAGTGGTCGTGGTGCCGTTCTCTGCCGTCTGTTCCGCCAGCCGTGTGCCGTCCCAGGTGAAGACGAGGGTGCGGCCGTCGGGGCCTGATTTGGATATGCGGCGGCCCAGTGGGGCGTAGGCGTAGTGCCACTCCTCCCCGCCGGGGTTGGTTGCCGATATGAGGCGGTCCTGGACGTTCCAGGTGTAGGTCCAGGTGCGGGTCTGGCCGTTGAGGAGTTTGCGGGTCTTGCGAATGAGGCGACCGGCGGCGTCGTGCTCGTAGGTGGTGCGGCCTGCCCGGCGGACGAGGGTGCCGTCGTGTTCGCGTTCGCCGGGGGAAGGGTGGGCGGGGGCCTCGGCGCGGGACTGGTTGCCAGCTGCGTCGTACGCGTACTTCTCGGTCCAGCCATGCGCCTGGACGCCGGTGACGCGGCCCATCGTGTCGAGGTCGAAGCGGCGGGTGCCGGAGGTCAGTTCGCGGATCTCGGTGACGTAGCCGTCCGGGCGGTAGGTGTAGGTGCGGTGTTGGAGAAGTTCTCCGTCGGCCGCTTCCACCGTTTGCCGCGTAAGGCGGTCGGTGCTGTCCCAGCCCTGTGACAGCACCACCGACTCCGCCGGCCGGCGCTGTTTCTCACGTCCCGCCGCGTCGTCCTGGTGTCGGTGGTTCTGTGGTTCTGGTGGGTCAGCGGGCCGCTGTCACTCCGTGGGTCAGTAGGGGACTCAGCAGCCGTCCGACCGTCGCCATCGCGTCCGGTTGGCCCATGGTGCCGTGGGTGCAGGGGATGTTGTGGAGGGTGAGGGTGCCGGTGAGGTGGGGGTACCAGGCTTCGGGGCTCCAGGCGTCGGGGTGGGGGGCCTGCTCGGGGGCGGTTTCGGTGGCGCGGAAGTAGTGGGCGTCGCCGTGGTAGACGGCCGGCGTGTAGGTGGGGCGCAGGGCGGCGTAGTGGCTCAGCATGCGGGTGACGGCGGACAGTTGGGCGTCGTCGGCGAGGTCGTGGCCGACGGCCTCGGTGACCAGGCGGTGGACGACGGCCGGATCGGCGTCGGGGTCGAGGCGCGGGGTCCGGTCCAGGGGCGCCGAGTCCAGCAGGGCGAGGGTGCCGACCTCCTCGCCCTCCTCCTGGAGGCGGGCGGCGACGGCGTGGGCCAGGGCGCCGCCCAGTGACCAGCCCAGCAACCGGTAGGGGCCGTGGCGCTGCACGGATCGGACGCGGGAGACGTACTCCGCGAGCAGGTCGGGGAAGGTGGTGGCGAGTTCGTCCGTCGGGCGCAGGCCCTGGGCCTGGAGGGCGTAGACGGGGATCGACGGCGGCAGATGCGGCGGCAGGGTCGCGTAGCACCAGCCCAGCCCGCCCGCCGGATGGACGCAGAACAGCGGCGGCGCCTCGCCTTGCGGGCGCAGTGGGAGCAGCATGGCGTAGGCGTCGTCGGACGGCGGGCGCGGTTCGGCGGCCCTGTCGAGCAGTTTCGCCAGCTGGCCCACGGTGGGCGCCTGGTAGAGGGCGCCGAGGGAGAGTTCGGTGCCCAGTTCGGTCTGGACGCGGGTCAGCAGGCGGGTGGCGGACAGCGAGTGGCCGCCCAGCGCGAAGAAGTCGTCGTCCAGCCCTACCTCGGTCGCGTCCAGGACCTCGGCGAAGAGCGCGCACAGTGTCCGCTCCCGGCCGCTGAGCTCCGTGCGGGGTTGCCGCTGCCGGGAGGTGCGGGTGGCCTGGGCCGGGAGGGCCGCGGTCAGGAGCGCGGCGCGGTCCAGCTTGCCCTGCGGGGTCATGGGCAGGGCCTCGTGGGCGTAGAAGGCGGCGGGCACCATGGCTGAGGGCAGTCGGGAGGCCGCCCATGAGCGCAGCTCGGCCGGGTCCAGCAGGGACTGGGCGGTGGAAGTGCGGCTCCCCCCGGTGGCGCGGCTCCCCCCGGACGCGCGGTGGTCATCCTGCGCGCGGTCGCCCTCGGACACGCGCGGGGCGGGGACGACGTGCGCCACCAGATGCACCGGTCCGCTCGTCGGGTCGTCGCCGGAGCGCTGTGCCGCGACGGCGACCTGCGCCACGTCGGGGTGCCGGGCCAGTACGGTCTCGACCTCCTGCGGCTCGATGCGGACGCCGTGCACCTTCAGCTGGGTGTCGGTGCGGCCCAGGTACTCCAGTACGCCGTCGTCGCTCCACCGCACCCGGTCCCCGGTGCGGTACAGGCGGGCGCCGGCTGCGCCGAACGGGTCCCCGGTGAACTTCTCCTCCGTCAGCTCGGGTGCGCCGAGGTAGCCGCGGGCCACCTGTGCCCCGCCCAGGCAGAGTTCGCCGGGGGCTCCGGGCGGCAGCAGGTGGCCGTGGCGATCGAGGACGTAGGCGCGCAGGTTGTGGCCGGGGCGGCCGATGACCGGGTGGGGGCCTTGCTCGTCCAGGCTGCACCAGACGGCGTCGACCGCGCACTCGGCCGGGCCGTAGCAGTTGTAGGCGCTGGTGCGGGGAAGTTCGCGCAGCCGTTTCCACAGCGCGGGGTCCAGCGCCTCTCCGCCGACGACCAGGGTGCCGGGATGGTGCCCCGCGGGGGCGAAGAGGCCGGCGGCGAGCAGTGCCCGCACATGGGTGGGGGTCAGCGCCAGCAGGTCGATGCGCTGCTCGCGGACCCGGGCCACCAATGCGGCCGGGTCGTGGCGTACCGCGTCCTCGATCAGGTGGACTTCGTGGCCGGCGGCCAGGCACAGCCACGCCTCCCAGGAGGCGTCGAAACAGAACGAGGCGGTCTGTGCTGCGCGCAGCCGGCGCCCGGCGGCCTCGGCGGCGGGGGTGAGGAGGGCGGTGAGGTGGTCGTGGTAGAGGTTGGCGAGCTGGCGGTGTTCGACCTCCACGCCTTTGGGGCGTCCGGTGGTGCCGGAGGTGAAGGCGATGTACGCCACATCGTGCGGCCGCAGCGGGCGCGGCCGGTCGCGGTCGCCCGGGTCGGTCGTCGGCTGCCGGGTCAACTCCCGCACCGTCGCCCCGGAGTCGACGTGGAGCAGCGGTGCCCCCTCCGACGGCACGCCGGCAGCCGGCCCACCGGCCGCGGTCCCGGCCGCCAGTACGCAGACGGGCGCCGCGTCCGCGAGCATCTGGCGGGTGCGCGCGGCCGGGTGGTCGGCGTCCAGCGTCAGGCAGGCGGAGCCGGACTTGAGGACGGCCAGCAGCGCGACGGCGTACTCGGCGGTGCGCGGCAGCGCGAGCGCGACGGTGGTGCCGGGGCCCGCGCCCCGCGCCAGCAGCAGGTGCGCGAGCCGGTTGGCCCGCGCGTTGACCTCGCCGCGCGACAGGGCGACCGCCTCGGCGCCCGCGCCGCACACCAGCGCCCTCGCCGCGGGGGCCTCCCGTGTCCGCTCCTCGAAGGCGGCGTGCACCGGCAGGTGGGGGAAGGCGCGTTCGGGGCCCCGCCCCCAGGCCAGTACCCGCTCCCGCTCCTCGGCCGTCGGCAACTCGATGTCGGCCAGCGGTGTCGTCTCCGTGGAGGCGGTCAGGGTGCGCAGCAGGGCGAGGTAACGGCGGTGGTGTGCGGCGATCCGCTCGGCCGGGTACACCTCGGGGTCGGCCTGGAAGTCGATGCGCAGCGAGCCGTCGCTGGGGCGGTCGTAGACGTTGACGGCCATACCGGTGACGGGTCCGTTGGACAGGTTGTGCAGCGTGGCCGGGTGGCGGCCGAAGCTGATCTGCGGGTCGTGGAGCATGACGTTGATGCCCCAGTCCTCCATCCGCCCCGCCGACGGGCGCCGGGCGTGCGGGCCGCGCACGAGGTTGACGTAGGAGTAGCGCTGGTGCCGCAGCAGCAACTTGGCCTGGGCGGCGGTCCTGCGCAGCAGTTCTCCGACGGTGCCGCTGGAGGGCTGCGGGACGCGCAGCGGCAGCACGTTGGCGACCATGCACGGTACGTCGCGGGTCGCCGGGCCGCGCGCGGCGACGGTCACGTCCACGACCGCGTCGTCCCGCTCGTCGTCGGCGAGCCGGTGCACATACAGCGCCAGTGCGGCCATGGCGACCGTCGCGATGCCGGTGCGGGCGCTGCGGGCCAGTGCCCGCAGCGCGTCGGCGGTCTCGGCGTCCAGGTGGCCGGTCTCCCGTACGAAGGCCGGCGCCGGCTTGGGCAGTCGGCCCTGGGTGGCGGGCGCGGACCCGGCGCACCTGGCCAGTTCCTCTGCCCAGTAGGCGCGGTCGCGCTCCTTGCGCTCCGAGTGCGCGTAGGCGGCCTCGTCCTCCAGCGCCTGCCGCAGCGGCGCGAGCCGGGAGGACGGCACGGGCCCGCCGCTCTCCAGCGCGGTGTAGATCTCGGCGATCCGGGGGACGAACAAGCTGGTGGCGTAGCCGTCCATGAGGATGTGGTGGCTGCACATGTAGAAGAGGAAGCACTCGTCCGCCGTGCGCAGCACGGCGAACGAGAACAGCCCCGCACGGTGCATGTCCATCGGGGTCTTGAGATCCGCCCACATCCACGCCCGCGCCGCCGCGTCCGGGTCGGCCTCGTGCCGCAGGTCGACCAGTGGCAGCGGCCAGCCCGCGCAGGGGTCGATGATCTGCCGTACGCCTTCGTCCCCGTACGGGCCCGCGGGCACGAACCGTACGCGGAGCGCCTCCGTCTCGGTGACAGCCTGCCTGAGCGCGCGCTCCAGCAGCTCCACGTCGACGGCGCCGTGAATCTCGATCACCTCGGCGGGCCGGAGGCAGGGGCTGTCCGGAGCGAGTTGCTGTGTGAACCACATCCCCGACTGCGCCGCCGTCAACGGCAGACCCTCACCGATGTCGAACCTGGCCATCCGTACCAACTCCCGATCGCAGCCTCACGTCTGGGAGCACAACGAGAAGGGCAGGGGGGAGGGCACCTTCCGAGTGCAAAGGCGCCCTCCGGAAGGGAGAGCGCCTTCAGAGTGGGGCACGTATCAGGCGCGCGCCAGCACCACCGCGCGGCGGGTCGCGTACAGGGTGATGCCGGCGGCGAGCACCATGGCGCCCAGCGCCAGGGCCACGGTGGCTCCCCACCCGCCTGCGGCGAACGCGACGGCGCCCAGCGCTCCGCCCAGCGAGCTGCCCACGTAGTAGCTCATCTGGTACAGGGCCGACGCCTGCGCGGCCCCATGGGCGGCGGTGTGGCTCACCGAGCCGGAGGCCACCGCGTGTCCGGCGAAGAACCCGGCGGTGATCAGGACCAGACCCGCGACGACCGCGGCGATGCTGTCGGCGAGGCTGATCAGCAGCCCCACCGAGGCCGTGCCGATGCCCAGATAGAGCGTGCCGCGCCGGCCGAGCCGGGCGTTGAGCCGGCCGGCCGTCGCCGAGGCGGCGGTGCCGACCAGGTAGATGACGAAGATCGAGCCCACCAGGCCCTGCGACAGTCCGAACGGCTCGGCCACCAGCCGGTAGCCGATGACGGTGTAGACGGCGCCGAACACCGTCATGAACAGCAGCCCGATCGCATACAGCCGCAGCAGCAGCGGGTTGCCCAGGTGCGCCCGTACGGTCGCCGCGACCCGCCGCGGGTGCAGGGGGCTGGGGGTGAAGTGCCGGGCCGGCGGTACGAGGAGCCGGAAGGCGACCGCGCACAGCAGCGAGGTGACGGCGACGGCGCCGAGCCCGGCCCGCCAGCCCCACGCCTCGGTGACCCACCCGGTGAGGATGCGCCCGCTCATCCCGCCGACGCTGTTGCCCGCGACGAACAGCCCGACGGCCCCCACCAGGTGCTTGGCCCGCACCTCGTCCGACAGGAACGCCATCGCCGAGGCGGGCACCCCCGCCACCGCGGCCCCCTGCAGGGTCCGCAGCGCGATCAGCACCGGCAGGCTGGGCGCGAACGGGATGACGAGGGCGAGGGCGACCGCGACCGCCATGGAGACGGTCAGCATCCGGCGCCGTCCGAAGCGCTCGGAGAGCGCCGCCAGCGGCAGTACGGCGACCGCCAGCCCGATGGTCGCACCGGAGACGGTCCAGCTGGCCTGGTCGGGGGCGGCATGCAGGGCCCGGGAGATCTCGGGCAGGAGGGCCTGGGTGGAGTAGAGCAGCGCGAACGTCGACAGGCCCGCGGCGAAGAGCGCGAGCCGCATCCGCCCGTGCCCGGGATCACCGGGGCTCAGCTTCGTCGCGTCGGCGTGCTGCGCCGCGTCGGCGTGTTGCGCGGTGCCGGTGTGCCGCGCGGTCCCGGCGCGTTGCGCGGCCTCAGGGTGCTGCGCCGCGTCGGGGTGCTCGGGGGTCGGGGAAGGGGGAATGACAGCTGAGGCGTCCACCGGTTCGGTGGACGCCCCGGTATCAAGAGCAGGCATACCTCGAACGTACGACCCGCCATTTCATCCGTCCAATGCATGAAAGTGCGAGAATCGATCCGCCCACGCATCACCGCAGCTAGCCGACGTCCCAGGGAGCCAGGTGTCACCGTCACGCAACAAGAAAGACACCTCCGTCACACCGTCACCCGGCGCTGCCCCACCCTCGGCACTCTCCCTGACCCCGCGCCTGGCGCAGTTCGCCGCGGTGGCCCGCCACGAGCACGTCACCCGCGCCGCGCAGGAGCTGGGCATCCCGCAGTCCTCCCTCAGCCGGGCACTCGCCCGGCTGGAGGAAGACCTCGGTGTCGCCCTCTTCGCACGGCACGGCCGCACCCTCTCCCTCACCCCCGCGGGCCGCACCTTTCTCGCCTCGGCCGAGCGGGCACTGGCCGCGGTCGAACAGGCGGCCGAGGCCGTACGGTCCGACGCCGATCCCGCCACGGGCAAGGTCGCCTTCGGCTTTCTGCACACCCTCGGCTGGGAGACGGTCCCCGAACTGCTCCGCGCCTTCCGGGCCGACCATCCACGCGTCCGCTTCGCCCTGGTACAGAACTACGGTGAGGCCATGCTCGACCGACTCCGCGCCGGCGAGCTGGACCTGTGCCTGACGTCCCCCATCCCGGAGGCACCGGACCTGGTCGCCCGGCGCCTGGACGAACAGCGGCTGCGGCTGGTCGTACCGGACGACCACCGGCTCGCGGCCCGCAAACGGGTGCGGCTCGCCGAGGCGGCGGAGGAGTCGTTCGTCACCTTGGAGCCCGGCTACGGCATGCGGCGCATCCTCGACACCCTGTGCGCGGAGGCCGGGTTCACCCCCCGGATCGCCTTCGAGGGCGAGGAGGCCGAGACCATCCGCGGCCTGGTCGCCGCCGGGCTCGGCGTCGCGCTGCTGCCGCCCCCCGTCTTCCCGCGGCCCGGGGTGCGCGAGCTGAGCGTCACCGCGCCGCGCGCCGTCCGCGAGATCGGGCTCGCCTGGTCCGCCGGGCGCCCCGACACCCCGCCGGTCGCCGCCTTCAAGAAGTTCCTGCTCAGCCGGAGAGGCCAGCTCCTGCGCGGCCAGTCCGCCCCCGCCCACCCCGCTTCCCAGGAGGCCCCATGACCCCGCATGCGCACAGCCACCAGCCCTCCCCTGCCCACACCCACTCCCACAGCCACGCGCACCACGCCACTGCCGAACCCGACTGGGAGGCGCTCGCCGCGCATCTCGAACGCGAGGCCGAACTGAAGTCGGGGTTCCTGGAGGAGGCCGCGGCCTGGCTGCACGACCTGCTCGGCAACCGCGCGGTGACCCGCGTCCTCGATCTGGGCAGCGGGCCCGGCGTCACCACCATCGCGCTCGCCCACGCCTTCCCCGGCGCCGAGACCGTCGCCGTCGACAGCACCTACGGGCTGCTGGAGCGCGCCCGCGCCCGCGCCGAACGTGAGGGCCTGGCCTCCCGCATCACCACCCGCGAGGCCGAACTCCCCGCCGGCCTGCCGGACCTGGGCACCGCCGAGCTCATCTGGACCAGCAACGTCGTCCACCACCTCGGCGATCAGCGCGCAGCGCTGGAGACCTTCGCCTCGGCGCTGCGCCCCGGCGGCGTGCTGGCGGTACGCGAAGGCGGCCTGCCCACCCGCTTCCTGCCCCGCGACATCGGTGTCGGACGCCCGGGACTCCAGGCGCGGCTGGACGTCGCCGAGGAGGACTGGTTCAGCGCCATGCGCGCCGAACTGCCCGGTCACACCCGCACGGTGGAGGACTGGCCCGCGCTGCTCGTCGCCGCCGGACTCGCGCCCACCGGCAGCCGCACCTTCCTCACCGACCTGTCCGCGCCGCTGGACCCTGTCGCGCGCGCCCATGTACGCGCCCGCGTCGAACGCTTCCGCGAGAACCTTGCCGACGATCTGGCTGCCGAGGACCTGGCCACCCTCGACACCCTCCTCGACGACGCCTCCCCCGACGGCATCCTCCGCCGCCCCGACGTCTTCCTCCTGACGGCGACGACGGTGCACACGGCGGTACGCACCTGAGCCGCCCGCCCGGGAGTCAGGCCCGCAGGGTCATCTCCCAGTAGGCGGTGTCCCGGTGGACGGTGGAGTGCTCGCCCCCCGGCAGGACCGCGACGGTCAACGGGGCCTGGTGGCCGTCGCCCGGGCGGACGGTCACCCGTACGGGGACGGTGACGCTCTCGTCCTCACCCAGCGGCTCGCTCAGCTTGCGGCCCACGGCCCGGCTGTTGTGCCAGTCGCTGGTGCTGCCGTCCAGGGACGTGTCGTCGAGGGAGTCGCCCGCGCGTACGACGAGGGGCGCGTCGCCGTACTCGGAGACGTTCGCCACCGCGTCCCGCGCCCCGATCCGCAGCTCGCCGTCCGCGTCGTTCTCGTAGGTGACGGTGAAGCGGTACGTGCCCCGGGCGGCGCCCGCCACGCGCTCCGCCTCGCCGACGGTCACGCTCAGTCCGTCCTCGTACCGCGCGGTGGCGCCCGCGGCGAGGGGAGCGGCGACGGAGGCGGTGGTGCCGTCGGCGTCGCCCTCGATCTGCCCGTAGCCGTCGAGTCCCTTCTCCAGCTCCGCCAGCAGCAGCGCCCCGAGGATGAACAAGCCGATGCCGGTGAGGAGCGCGACGAGGCAGCCGATCTCCCAGCCCGACATCCGCTCGCCGGTGCCGCTGCCGGGCTCGCCCTCGGCAGTCCCGGCGTCCTCGGTGTCACCCCGCGCCGCGCTCTCGGCCGTCGGCTGCGGCGCCGCATGCTGCTGCGCCGCCGTTTGCGCTGCCGTCTCCTGCGCCACCTGTCCGTGCTCGTCCGTGTCCGCCATGTCCGGCACGCTAGGCGGCGCTTGAGGTGCGGGGCATGAGCACAGGTACTCACCGCACCGGGCAGATCCGCCCCGAGCGGTCCGGCGCTACCGCAGGTTCTTGCCGAAGCCGCTGGCCAGCGGCATCCGCAGCCCCAGCGGCGGGGGAGCGGCGAGGGCGTCGGTCAGCGGGCGGCACAGATCGCCACCGCAGAGGGTGCCCAGGACGAAGTCCTGAGTCAGCGCGGCCACTTCGGCGGCGTACCCGCGCAGGCCGTGCCCGTCCGTGTGCACCTCGAAGCGGCACACATCGGCGTTGAGCTTCTTCGCGCGCTCGGCGAGACGGAAGGAGAGTTCGGGATCGCACCGGGTGTCGTTCGTGCCGTGCACGAGCAGCACATGGCGGCCGCGCAACTGCTGTACGGGCTCCTCACCGCCCGCGGCCGGTCGCGCGCCCACCGCGTCGCCCACGCACTCGTCCGCCGCCGACAGCAGCGGCCCCAGGGCCACCACCGAGGCGACGGCCTGGTGACCGGCGGCGCGCAGTGCGGCGACGCCGCCGATGTCGGCGCCGACCAGGCAGACGGGCACGTCCCCGTAGCGTCGCACCACTTCCTCGACCGCCCACTCGGCGTCGGCCGCGCAGTCCGCCGTACGGCTCGCGCCGCCGCCCGCCGCGCCGCCGTCCCGGCCCCGGGCACCGTGGCGGTAGTGCACGATGTGGGTGACCAGGGGGTCGTCGTCCGAACTGGCGCGCCCCAGCCGACGGGCCAGCGGTACCGCTGAGGCCGCCGCCACCAGTTCGGTGCCCCGGCGGACGCCGCCGGCGGTCCCGCCGCCCGGCAGTACGAGGACGACGGCGTGCGGGGCCCTCCCCACGGCTCCCCGGGGCCGTCCCAGTCGTGTTTCCCTCTCGGGCAACGCTCGCTGAGCCATGGCGCAACAATGGCACGCCCGCACGCGTTCGTAAGGCAGTTGGGAAAGCACATGCGTTCTACGCGCGTAGGAGCTAGAGTGCCGTGATGGTAAGCGAATCTTCGAGCACCGTCCCCACCAGCGAGCAGATCCGCCGCGCACCCAAGGTTCTGCTCCACGATCACCTCGATGGCGGGCTGCGCCCCGCGACCATCGTCGAGCTGGCCCGCGAGACCGGCTACGACGCGCTGCCGGAGACCGACGCGGAGCGGCTGAAGGTCTGGTTCCGCGAGTCCGCCGACTCCGGCTCCCTCGAACGCTATCTGGAGACGTTCACCCACACGGTCGGCGTGATGCAGACGCGTGACGCGCTCTTCAGGGTCGCCGCCGAGTGCGCCGAGGACCTGGCCGCCGACGGCGTCGTCTACGCCGAGATCCGCTATGCGCCCGAGCAGCACCTGCTCGGCGGGCTCACCCTGGAGCAGGTGGTCGAGGCCGTCGACGAGGGGTTCCGCGAGGGCGAGCGCCGCGCCCGCGCCGCCGGCCACCGCATCCGGGTCGGCGCGCTGCTGACCGCCATGCGGCACGCGGCCCGCGCCCTGGAGATCGCCGAGCTGGCCAACCGCTACCGCGATCTGGGCGTGGTCGGCTTCGACATCGCGGGCGCCGAGGCGGGCCACCCGCCCACCCGGCACCTGGACGCCTTCGAATACCTCAAGCGCGAGAACAACCACTTCACCATTCACGCGGGCGAGGCGTTCGGACTCCCGTCCATCTGGCAGGCCCTGCAGTGGTGCGGCGCCGACCGGCTCGGGCACGGGGTGCGCATCATCGACGACATCCAGGTCGGCGAGGACGGCGCCGTCAAGCTCGGCCGCCTCGCGGCCTACGTCCGGGACAAGCGCATCCCGCTGGAGCTGTGCCCCACCTCCAACCTGCAGACCGGCGCCGCCCCGTCCTACGCGGAGCACCCCATCGGGCTGCTGCGCAGGCTGCACTTCCGCACGACGGTGAACACGGACAACCGGCTGATGAGCGGCACGAGCATGAGCCACGAATTCGAACAGCTCGTGCGGACGTTCAACTACACGCTGGACGACATGCAGTGGTTCACGGTCAATGCGATGAAGTCCGCGTTCATTCCTTTCGATGAACGTCTCGCCATGATCAACGACGTGGTGAAGCCCGGATATGCCGCGCTCAAATCCGAATGGCTTTTCCAGGAAGCTCCCCGCTGACCCCCTGTGACCAGCGGTTCAGCCGTCACCGTAGCCCGGATGCGGGGCGGCTGAACCCTCTCGGGAAACAGCCGCCATTCGCTGGGAAACGGCGACTTACGGCACTGCCGACGTGTTTGCGACTCCTCGGAACACCTGGCTACGTTCGCCAGGCTGCTCAAGCCCCGTCGGGCTGCTCCAGCCCCCCATTCCGAGGACGTAAACACTGATGAAGCAGGTAGCCAAGAAGACTCTGGGTGTCGCCGTGATGGGCGCGGCGGTCGTGGTGGCGGGCGCCGGCACCGCCTCCGCGGCCCCTTCCCTCGGGCTCGGTGGTGCCCCCACCGAATTGCTCGGCGCCGACGCGGTGAGCACCGGCAGCCGGGCGCTCGGCCCGGTCGCCAAGTCCGCCAGCAAGACAGTCGGCAAGACCGTCGGGGAGCTTCCCCTCAAGGAGGCCGCCCAGGGCCTGCCCGGGAACCTCTCC
>NZ_JAGPXJ010000006.1:0-138027 GCF_018070605.1 Streptomyces sp. B15 | reverse complement strand
GAAGCTAAGCCTTTCAGCGCCGATGGTACTGCATGCGGGAGTGTGTGGGAGAGTAGGACGCCGCCGAACTCTTCGTGAAGGAAAGGGCCTTGCCGGCCGACGCCGGCAAGGCCCTTTTTTCATGCCCAAAAACCTTGGTCGGCTCGGCTTTCGGGCTGACTTCGTGGTCAGGAACTCCTCAGGGATTGGTCAGGGACTGAGGCGGCATTCCCCTCCGTTCTCCTCAGATCTCTGTCCTCATCAGATTCTGAACGCCCTGCTCACAGACGCCCGGCAGCTTTGAGCGCGAGATAGGCATCGGCGAGTGCGGCGGCGAGTCGGGACGGGGGTTCATCGACAACTGTCGCCCCGTGCCTGCGCAGTCGCTCTGCCGTGTCCCGACGTTCTGCCTGCGCTTGGGAGGCGGCTGCCGCGTCGTACACGGCGTCGAGCGTCCCTCGGCCGTTGGCCATTTCCTGGATACGGGGATCGGACACTGCCGCCACAAGGACTGTGTGCCGTTGAGTGAGAAGTGGCAGGACAGGCAGCAGTCCTTCTTCGACGGGTGCTCGGTCGAGTCCTGTCAGCAGGACCAGGAGGGACCCGCGCGGGGCTGTGCGGAGGATCTTCGATGCCATGGCCCGCAGGTCGGATTCGACGAGGGTCGACTCGAGGGGAGCCATCGCTTCTACGAGGGCCGACAGTACGGGTCGGCCTGCACGGCCGGTGACGCCGGCTCTGGTCGCCCGATCGTGTGCGAGCAGGTCGACGCGATCGCCGGCGCGGGCGGCCAGTGCGGCGAGCAGGAGCGCTGCGTCCATGGAGACATCGAGCCGAGGAATGTCGCCGAGGCGGCCCGCTGATGTGCGGCCGGTGTCGAGGACGAGCAGGATCCGGCGGTCGCGTTCGGGCCGCCACGTGCGGACGGCCACAGCTGACTGGCGGGCTGTGGCACGCCAGTCGATGGAGCGGGTTTCGTCTCCTGGCACGTAGTCGCGCAGGCTGTCGAACTCGGTGCCTTCGCCGCGGGTCAGGATGCTGGTGCGGCCGTCGAGTTCGCGGAGACGTGCCAGCTTGGCCGGGAGGTGCTTCCGGCTGGGGAAGGCGGGGAGTACACGGACCGTCCAGGGGATCTCGTGGTGGCCTTGGCGGGCAGCGAGTCCCAGCGGGCCCAGCGAACGGACGGTCAGGCGGTCGGCGTTGCGGTCGCCGCGTCGGGTGGGTCGGAGAGTCGTCGTGATGCGTCGGCGTTCTCCTGCGGGGATTCGGAGTTTGTGGCGACTGATCTCGTGTGAGGTGCCTGCCGGCCAGCTGCTGGGGGGCCATGCGTCACGGAGATCGGCGTGCAGGGTGCGTCTGGTGGGGTTGGTGACAATAAGAGAGACGATCGCTTGTTCGCCAAGTCGAACTGAAGTATCACCGCTTCGAGTGAACAGAAGCCGATTCACTGGCGCCGCCAGGAGCAGGTCCACGACGATGGCGAGCAGCAAAGGAAGTTCGACAGCGAGGAGACCGGTCCAGTCGGGCAGCACCAGGCCCACGATGAGCGTTCCCAGTGCGGCTACGAGCGCTGTTCTACCGGTGAGGGCCATGGAAGAGATCCGGATCTCTCAGCGGGGGACCTGGGTGTGGGCCAGGATCGAGTTGAGCACGCTGTCGGCGGTGACACCTTCCATCGCGGCCTCGGGCCGTAGTTGGACCCGGTGCCGGAGTGTGGACGGAGCGAACGCCTTGACGTCGTCGGGTATGACGTAGTCGCGGCCGGTGAGCCAGGCCCAGGCGCGAGCGGTGGAGAGCAGAGCGGTAGCGCCTCGGGGGGAGACCCCGAGGGAGAGTGAGGGGGACTCGCGAGTGGCACGACAGATATCCACGATGTAGCTGGTGACCTCGGAGGACACCGAGGTCTGGGCTACGGCGTCACGTGCGGCCTCGATCTCGGCGGGGCCCGCGACGGCGCGTATGCCCATGCCTGGCAGATCCCGGGGGTTGAAACCTGCCGCGTGCCGGGCGAGAACGTCGATCTCGGTGTCGCGTGCAGGCAGCGGAATGTTGAGCTTCAACAGGAAACGGTCGAGCTGCGCTTCGGGAAGCGGATAGGTGCCCTCGTATTCGACCGGGTTCTGTGTGGCCGCGACGAGGAAGGGCTCCGGAAGCGCGCGGGGAGTGCCGTCGACGGAGACCTGATGTTCCTCCAGCGCTTCCAACAGGGCGGCCTGTGTCTTGGGAGGGGTGCGGTTGATTTCGTCGGCGAGGAGAAGATTGGTGAAGACCGGGCCGGGCTGGAAGGAGAACTCGGCTGTGCGCGAGTCGTAGACCAATGAGCCGGTGACGTCGCTGGGCATGAGGTCCGGGGTGAACTGCACGCGCTTGGTGTCGAGTTCGAGCGCTGTGGCCAGTGTCCGCACGAGGAGGGTCTTGGCGACGCCGGGCACTCCCTCGAGCAGCACATGGCCTCGGCACAGCAGTGCGACGACGAGCCCGGTAACTGCCGCGTCCTGTCCTACGACGGCCTTGGAGATTTCCTGACGCAAGGCCTCAAGGGCGCTGCGGGCGCTGTCTGCGGAGGGGGCGCTCACGAAAGAGATGTCCTTTGCTCTCAGTGGTGGGGCAGGGAGCCGGGCGAGATGTAGTGCTGTTCGAGGTGGTCGAGTCGGTCCGCGAGGCGGAGGAGCGCGGTGTCGTCCGGAGGAGGGGGGCCGAAGAGGAGCTGGCGGAGGGTGGTCTCGTCGAGTGACGGACCATCGGGCCCGGGAGGCGGCTGATGTGTTGCCCGATCGGTCAGGGCCGGGAGCAGCGCCTCCGGGACGTGTGCCTGGGCCAGGGGCACACCGACCAGGGGTGCGAGCCGGCTGCGGCCGGCAGCGCGTAGTGCGTCGGCCGCGTGGCCGCGGTCGTTGGCCTTGCGGTAGAGGCGGGACCTGCCCTCGGTCGCCTCGGCTGCGGGTACGGCGACCGGAAGGTGCTCGGTGACGAGGGGGCCCAGGCGTCGGGCTCTCCACAGCGCGGCGAGCAAGGCCGCGACGGCGAGTTGGGCGGCAGCCCATGACCAGCCGCGGGGGAGGAGGTCGAGGAAGCCGCGCTCCTGGTCGTCGGTGGGAGCGGCGTCGGCGGGGAGGTACCAGAGGAGCTGTGCGTGGGAACCGAGGAGTTGGAGGGTGAGCGAGGCGTTGCCGTTTTTGTCGAGGTTCTGGTTGTGGAGCGGGTCGGGTGCGCCCAGCAGGACGGTGTCGCCACCTGAGGTGTTCTCGTCGCTGCTTGACGGGTCGACGCGCAACAGCGTGGCGTGGCCGTTCCGCAAATAGCAGCTCTCGTTGTGGTCGGTGTCGGTCGTGTAGCCGTACCCACCGAGGTCGGCGTCGCCTGCGCGGCGGGCTGCGGGGAAGTCGCAGTCGGGAGGGGTCGGCTGGACGGGTGTGCGTGCCAAGGCACGTATACCGGGGACGAGAGCGGCTGTTGCCTCGGGGTTCGGGGCGAGCAGGACGGTGCGGCCGGAGTGCCGGGTGGCTTCTCGGAGGTCCTTGCGCTCCTGCTCGGTGAGGGAGTTGGGGAACGGAACCAGGAGGGTGGAGTCGGGAGCGACCCGTTGGGGGATGGCTGTGGAACGGGTGAGGACCTTGGTGTGTACGCCGCGGTCGGCCAGGAGGCGGGAGAGGGCCTTGCTGCCGTAGGGGGTGGTCGAGCGGGGATCGAGGGAGCCGGTGTGCGCGTCGGAGCGCAGGGCGGCGAGTGCTACTCCGGCCATGGCGAGGATGGCGGCGGCCAGGAGGAGTCCCCGAACTCGGCGCCATGGGTGGCGCGCTGTGGGTGAGGTCGAGGACGAGGCTGCGGCAGAGGTCGGTGAGGACGGTGAAGTGGAGGTGGGGGCCGTGGTCACGTGGTTCCTCCGCGGGGGGAAGGCGCGGGGGAGGGGAGTGCGGTGGACAGCGCAGGGGTGGCGCGAAGGAGGGCGAGGTCCAGATCGCGGAGTAGGGCGTAGGCGGCCTGGTCGGCCGGGTGGCCGGCGTAGGTGACCTCGTCGAATGTGCGTGCCGCGACGCCTAGCTGGTCCGCGTGGTCGGGGAGGGCGGCGCCCGCCTCGGCGGCGGCTTCGTCGGCGGTGCGGCCCGGGCGGGGGTCGAGCAGGGCGCGCTCCTCCAGGGAGCGGACGAGGGCCCGCATCCGTTCCTGGGCGGCTGTGCTCCAGTGGCCGGCGGCCGCGTGGGATTCGGCGGCGGCCCGGTGGTCGGCTGCGCTGCGGAGGCGGTCGACGAAGAGGGGCGCGGCGCCTGTGGCGGGTTGTGCGCGGAGCTTGCCCAGGCGGAGGCGGAGGGCGACGAGAAGGAGGACGAGGACGAGCGCGAGGACGGCGAGGCCTGTCCAGCCGCCCGGGGAGGCTCCGGCTGCGGCACCGAGCAGGTCGCCGATGCGGTCCCACAGCCAGTCGAGGGCGCGCTGGAAGAAGTTGGGGTCGTGTTCGTGGTATTCGGGGCGGGACAGCTCCCGTTCGGCGTCTTCGCGGGCCGGTAGCCGGGGGGTGGTGACAGGGCTGCCGTTCCCGTCGCCGGTCGCTGCCCGGTGGAGGGCTGCGGTGCGGCGGGAGAGGGCGTCGATGTGTCCCCCCGGCATGGCGTCAGCTTTCCGGGGCGGGCGGTTCGGGATCCTGGCGTTCGAAGCCGGGAACGCCGGCCGCGCGGGCCAGTTCGAGGTCGAGGGCCTCGCGGCGGATGCGCTGGTCCAGGTAGAGGAGGGCGGTGATGCCCGCGCCGAGGGGCAGCGCGATGGTCGAGGCGAGGACGGAGCCGATGCCGTTGATGATGAGGGAGGTCCATCCGACGGCGGCGGCCGGGTCGG
Source organism: Streptomyces sp. B15 (assembly GCF_018070605.1). NCBI lineage: Bacteria > Bacillati > Actinomycetota > Actinomycetes > Kitasatosporales > Streptomycetaceae > Streptomyces > Streptomyces sp. B15. Next base: position 133,218 of record NZ_JAGPXJ010000006.1, on the reverse strand, counting down.
TGAGGGTGTCGCCACCGCTGACGAGACCGGAGACAACGGTGGTCGGTACCGACACCACGAGGGAGATGGCGAGGACGAGGAGCAGGGCGAGGAGCTGAATGCCCAGAATGCGCCACCAGCTGCCGCGTACCAGCTTGGCCGAGCGGCGCATGGAGGCGATGAGGCTCTGCTTCTCCAACATCAGAGCCGGGGGTGCCAGACAGAAGCGGACCCAGACCCAGGCGGCAGCGGCTGTTCCACCGAGGAGGCCGAAGAAGAGCAGGGCGATCGCCAAAGCGACCGGGCCCGCGGCGGCGACGAGGAATCCGGGGAGCAGGCAGGCGGCGATGACGAGGGTCACCAGGAGGGGGATGAGGAACAGCAGGCCGAGGAGACGTAGGAGCTGAGGGCGGGCATCGCGCCAGGCTTCGCCGAGAGTGACGTCGCGGCCCAGGACCGCGCGGCTGACGACCACGGTCAGCATGGCGGTGGCGATCACGGAGCCGAACATGCCGACGATGCCGGTCACGCTCAGGCTGCCGAGCGCGCCGGTGAGGGCGTTGTTGATCTCGTCGAGGCTGGGGTTCTCCTTGTCGACGAGAGCTTCCAGCTCACCGGTGTCACCGAGCCAGAAGCGCGTGGTGAGGGCCGAGACCAGTTCGGTGAGGACGGCGACGACGAGGGAGATGCCCAGCGCGATGCGCCAGTGGGCGCGCATGGCGCTGACCGAGCCGTCCAGGATCTCGCCGATGCCCAGGGGGCGCAGCGGGATGACGCCGGGCTTCGCGGCCAGTGGGGGCGGGGTCCAGCCGGGGCTGTTCCAGCCGCGGGCGGGGCCGGCGCCCGGGGGCGGGGCGGTTCCCCAGCCGCCGGTCGGGCCGCCGGGTCGGTCAGGGTGCTGCCTGGGGATCTGGCCCTTGCCCTTGCCCCTGCGCTGGCCTCGGCCTTCGTCCTGTTCGCCCCAGGTCCAGCCCTGGGGGGCGGCGGGGGGCTGGTCGGCGGCCCAGTTCGGGGGGCGGTCGTCTGCCGCCGGTCGGGGTGCTGCCTCGGATGTGGTGCGCTCCGTGTCGTCGCCCGAGTTGCCCTCGTCGTTGTTTCCGGGGGTGCCGGAGGGGCGGGGTTCGGGCGAAGCGGATCCGGGCGAAGCCCAGCCCGGGGAGTCGTTCACGTGAGGTCACCTCGTGTGGGTAGTCCCGTGCCTGGTGGGTTGCCATCGTGCCACGGGGCGGTGCGGGCGCGGCCAGTCGGGAGCGGGCGACGCCCTTCTGGGGGCCCGCGCTGAGCAGGCAGACTGGGCGGATGGCTGAAGAGTGTGTACCCGTGATCCGCTACGAGGAGTTGCCCGAGGGGCCCGTCGTCGTGCTCCTGGACCAGACCCGGCTGCCCGTGGAGGAGGCCGAGTTGGTGTGCACGGATGTGCCTGCCCTGGTGGAGGCGATCTGCTCGTTGGCGGTGCGGGGCGCGCCGGTGCTGGGCATCGCCGGGGGGTACGGGGTCGCGTTGGCGGCGGCGCGGGGGTTCGATGTGGCGGACGCCGCGGAGCAGTTGGCACATGCGCGGCCGACGGCGGTGAACCTCGCGTACGGGGCGCGGCGGGTGGAGGCCGTCTACCGAGAGGCGCTCCGCGCGGGCGCTGGGGAGGCGGGGGCTGCCGCGCAGGCGTTGGCGGAGGCCCGTGCGCTGCACCGGGAGGACGCCGAGGCGAGCGAGCGGATGGCCGAGTACGGAAGTGCGCTGCTGGCTGATCTGGTGCCCGGGGGCGGGATGCGGGTGCTGACGCACTGCAACACCGGGAGGCTGGTATCCGGTGGGGGCGGTACGGCGCTGGCTGTCGTGAGGGCGGTGCACCGTGCCGGTGAGCTGCGGCGGCTGTGGGTGGGGGAGACGCGGCCGCTGTTGCAGGGGGCGCGGCTGACGGCGTACGAGGCTGCTGAGGCGGGGATGGCGTACAGCGTGCTGACGGACGGTGCCGCCGGGTCGCTGTTCGCGGCCGGTGAGGTGGACGCTGTGGTGGTGGGAGCGGACCGGATCGCGGCGGACGGTTCGGTCGCGAACAAGGTCGGGACGTATTCGCTGGCGGTACTGGCCGGGCACCACGGGGTGCCGTTCGTGGTGGTGGCTCCGGTCACGACGGTCGACCTGGCCACGGAGTCGGGCAGCGACATCGAGGTGGAGCAGCGGGCGGCGCACGAGGTCACGGAGGGCCTGTGGGGGAGATCACCGGGTTCCCGGATGGGCTCGGGCGGAGGCCCGGCACTGGCTCCGGTGGGGGCGCACGCCTACAATCCTGCGTTCGATGTGACACCGTCCGCGCTGGTCACTGCCGTGGTGACGGATGAAGGGGTGGCCTCTCCCGTGACGTCCGCCGGGATCGCGGAACTGTGTTCCACATCACGTAAGAGGGTGTCGCGTTCGGCTAATGGGATGATGAAGTCATGAAGGGACGCGTCCTTGTCGTCGATGACGACACCGCACTGGCAGAGATGCTCGGCATTGTGCTGCGCGGAGAAGGCTTCGAACCGTCGTTCGTCGCGGACGGCGACAAGGCGCTTGCCGCCTTTCGGGAGACCAAGCCTGATCTGGTGCTGCTCGATTTGATGCTGCCCGGGAGGGACGGCATCGAAGTGTGCCGCCTCATCCGTGCAGAGTCCGGGGTGCCGGTGGTCATGCTCACCGCCAAGACCGACACGGTCGATGTGGTGGTCGGGCTGGAGTCCGGGGCTGACGACTACGTCGTCAAGCCGTTCAAACCGAAGGAGCTGGTGGCGAGGATCAGGGCACGGCTGCGCCGTTCCGAGGAGCCGGCGCCGGAGCAGCTGGCCATCGGCGATCTGGTGATCGATGTGGCCGGGCACTCGGTGAAGCGGGACGGGCAGTCCATAGCGCTGACCCCGCTCGAGTTCGATCTGCTGGTGGCGCTGGCGCGTAAGCCGTGGCAGGTGTTCACCCGAGAGGTGCTGCTGGAGCAGGTGTGGGGGTACCGGCACGCGGCGGACACCCGGCTGGTCAATGTGCATGTGCAGCGGTTGCGCTCGAAGGTCGAGAAGGACCCGGAGCGGCCGGAGATCGTGGTGACCGTGCGCGGCGTGGGTTACAAGGCCGGGCCCAGCTGAGATGACCCGTAACACCGCACCGCATCGCGCCGGTGGGGGGCGGGGCGCGGGCCGGGAGTCCGATATATCCAAATTCGGGCGTTTGTGGCGCAGCGGCGTCCTCTTCTCCGACGGCCTCCTCCCCGAGGGCGCGACCGGTCCTGGGGCGCGCCCCATGGTGCGTTTCTTCGTGCGGTGGGTGCGCAGGCCGCTGCTGCCTGTGATGCGGCTGTGGCGGCGGAACATTCAGCTCCGGGTGGTTGTGGCCACGCTGCTGCTGTCCTTGGGCGTGGTGCTGCTGCTGGGGCTCGTCGTCATCGGGCAGGTCCGCAACGGCCTGCTGGAGGCCAAGGAGCAGACCGCGCAGAGCCAGGCGTCGGGAGGGTTCGCCGCCGCCGAGCAGATTGCCGACAGTGCGGGGAGCGGGCCCAGCGGCGAGGACGGCATCCGGGGCAGCAGAAGCGCCCAGAATGCGGGCACCTGGTTGAACAATCTGGTCGAGCAGCTCGCCAGCGGCGGCCAGGGCGTCTATTCGGTGGTGGCGCTCGGCTCCGACAACAACGAGTCACCGTTCCTCGGCAACAGCAATCTGACCACTCGCGGCCCGCGTTCCTCCGGCGACATCCGCCCCGAGGAGAGCATTCCCGCCGATCTGCGCAAGGCGCTCGACGACAAGGCCGGTCCGCATCAGCGCTACGCGCGTGTCTATCGGCAGGATCACAGCAGCGACCCGGCGCTGATCGTCGGCAAGCGGCTCAACGACGCGCGCGGCAATCCGTTCCAGCTCTACTACGTCTTCCCCTTCACCCAGGAGGAGGAGTCGCTGAGCCTGGTCAAGGGCACGTTGGCCACCGCGGGTGTGTTCGTCGTGGTGCTGCTGGGCGCCATCGCCTGGCTGGTGGTGCGGCAGGTGGTGACACCCGTACGGATGGCCGCCGGGATCTCCGAGCGGCTGGCTGCCGGGCGGCTGCAGGAGCGGATGAAGGTCACCGGCGAGGACGACATCGCCCGTCTGGGTGAGGCCTTCAACAAGATGGCGCAGAATCTCCAGGTCAAGATTCAGCAGCTGGAGGCGCTGTCCCGGATGCAGCGGCGCTTCGTCTCGGACGTCTCGCACGAGCTGCGGACGCCGCTGACGACGGTGCGGATGGCGGCCGATGTCATCCATGAGGCGCGTGAGGACTTCGATCCGGCCACCGCGCGCTCGGCCGAACTGCTGCTCGGGCAGCTCGACCGGTTCGAGTCCCTGCTGGGCGATCTGCTGGAGATCAGCCGGTTCGACGCGGGCGCCGCCAATCTGGAGGCGAGCGCCGTCGACCTGCGTGATGTCGTTCACCGTGTGGTCGAGGGCTGTGAGCCGCTTGCCGAGTGCAAGGGCAGCAGGATTCTCGTGCGGGGCGACGAGCAGCCCGTGATCGCGGAGGTGGACAGCCGCAGGGTCGAGCGGGTGCTGCGCAATCTGGTGGACAACGCCGTCGAGCACGGAGAGGGCGGCGATGTCGTGGTGCGGCTGGCGACCGGCGGCGGTGCGGTGGCGGTGGCCGTACGGGACTACGGCGTCGGTCTCAAGGAGGGCGAGGCCGACCGTGTCTTCAACCGCTTCTGGCGGGCCGACCCGGCGCGGGCCCGTACGACGGGTGGCACGGGGCTGGGGCTGTCGATCGCGCTGGAGGACGCCCGGCTGCACGGCGGGTGGCTGCGGGCCTGGGGCGCGCCGGGGGACGGTTCGCAGTTCCTGCTCGTCCTGCCCTGTACGGCCGGGGAGCCGCTGCGGGGGTCGCCGCTGCGACTGGAGCCCGAGGACTCGCGCAGAAGGCGGGAGCGGGCACGGGAGAGCGGACGGCCGGTCGCACCGCTGGGCGCTTCGCCCGTTCCGGCCGGCCGGATGCCCGAGGGCGTGCGGAACGACGATCGAGCGGGACGTTCCGGAGGGGAGCAGGCATGAGGGCCGCCGAGGGGCGTACGAAGCGCAACGGAGGCGCGCTGCGACGGCAGCGTGCGCTGGTCGTGCTCGCCGCGTGCGGGACGCTGCTGGCCGGCTGCGCGTCGATGCCGGAGGACGGCAAGGTCAAGCACGTCACTTCCTCGCACCGTACCGACGGCGATTCGCAGGTGCGGGTCTACAGCGTCAGTCCGCAGAAGGGCGAAGCGCCGACCCAGATCGTGCGCGGGTTCCTGGAGGCGACGACCAGTGACGAGGCCACCTTCCCCACGGCGCGCGAATATCTGACGCGCTCCCTGGCCCGTAGGTGGGACCCGTTCGCGTCGACGACGGTTCTCTCGGACGGGCCGAGCGTCAGGAAGGCGCCGCGGCGCAGCACGGCCGTCGAGGACGGCTACTCCGTGGAGGTCTCCGGTTCCCGGATGGCCGAGGTGGACAGCAAGCACGCCTACTCGCCCTCCAAGGGCGACTACAGCGAGGTCTTCCACCTGACCAAGGTGGACGGGGAGTGGCGCATCGACGAGATGCCGGACGGACTCGTGCTCGGCGAGTCCGACTTCCAGCGCATCTACCGCCCCATCAACACCTACTACTACGCACGGCTCGGGCCGGACGCGGAATCGATCACGGACGGTCAGAATGTGCTCGTCGCCGATCCCGTCTATCTGCGTCGGCGTATCGACCCGGTCACCAAAACGGTCTCCGCGCTGCTGCAGGGTCCGTCCGGGTGGATCGACCCGGTGGTCACCTCCTCGTTCCCCCGAGGCACCCGTCTGGCGCCCAAGGAGCACCTTTCGGTGGACGACTCGGGCGTGCTGCGGGTGCGGCTGAACTCCCGGGGGGCCACGGCCGAGGGCAAGCGGTGCGTGCGGATGGCGGCGCAGGTGCTGTACTCGGTGCAGGACCAGGCCTCGGCGAAGATCAGCAAGGTCGAACTGGTGGGCCCCAAGGACCGTGCGATGTGCGCACAGACGCGTGAACAGGTCGCCGCCTACCAGCCGGGCCGGCTCAACGGCAGCGCGAAGAACGCCTACTTCATCGACGAGAACCACCGCGTCGCCGCCTTCCGGGGCAAGGGCGAGCCCCCGAGTCCGGTCGAAGGGCCGCTGGGCCGCGGCCAGGTGGAGATGGGCTCCGTCGCCGTGAACCGGATCGAGAGCGAGGGTGCGGCCGTCTCACGCGGACGGCGCGGACTCTATGTCGCCTCCCTGGAGGGGAGCAGTGCGGCCACCGCGCTCGGCGATCCGGTGCTCACCAGCAAGGCCAAGCGTGAGAACGACCGGCTGACGGCGCCCAGCTGGGACGGGCTGGGCGACCTGTGGGTGGCCGACCGCGACCCGGACAACCCCCGGCTGCTGCGGCTGCGCGGCGGCAAGGAACGGCCCGACGAGGTACGGGTGCCGGACCTGGACAAGGGCGAGCGCATCGAGTCGCTGCGGATCTCCTCCGACGGGGTGCGGATCGCGCTGCTGGTCCGGGGGCGCGACGGCCACACCTCGCTCCAGCTGGGCCGCGTGGTGCGCCGGGGCACGACGAAGGAACCCCAGGTGACGGTGGAGCAGCTCCGCCCGGTCGCCCCTCAGTTGGTGGACGTCTCGGCGGCCTCCTGGGCGGGCGGCAGCCGGCTCGTGGTGGTGGGGCGCGAGTCCGGGAGCGTCCAGCAACTGCAGTACATGGAGACCGACGGCTCGGTCTCGGACCAGCCGACGCTCCCCGGCATCACCGATGTGACGGGAGTCGCCGCGTCCGAGGACGAGAGCAAGCCGCTGCTGGCCGACTCCGAGGACGGGATCGTGCGGCTGCCTCCCGACGCGAACTGGAGGATGCTGACGGAGACCGGCTCGGCCCCCGCCTACCCCGGCTGAGCCCGGCCGTCCGGTTGCCCGGTCGGACGTCGTCGCCCGGTCGAGCCGTCTCCCGGTCGTGCCGCCGAGCCGTCGCGTCGCGGCACCGTTGAGTCGCTGAGCAGCGCGGACTCTCTGTCTGCGCACGGGTGTTCGCCCCGGGGTGAGGCATGGCTCCGGAAGTTGTCCACAGGGGTGGTGGCGCCGTGCCGCGGATGCCACAGTGGGGTCATGTCGAGGTCCTGGCAGGGACTTCGGCGGGAAATCGCAGGTCTGGTGCTGCCCATGGGGTGTGCCGGTTGCGGTCGTCCGCGCGAGCGGGACCGCTTGTGCGACGAGTGCAGCAGCGTGCTGAATGGCGCGGTGCCGCGGCGGGTGTGGCCCTCGCGCGTACCGTCCGGACTGCCTCGGGTGTATGGAGCGCTCACATACACCGGCGAGGCCCGAGCCGCGCTGCTCGCTCACAAGGAGCGCGGTGCCCTCGGGCTGGCCGCGCCACTGGGAGCGGTGCTGGCCCGCGCCGTTCTGCCGGCCTCGCACGTGCCGGAGACCCCCGCGCATGCCTCCGTGCCCACCGCCCCCGCTCGGCGCGGGCCGCCCTCCCGGGACGGCGGCCCGTCCCCACGGCGCCGGGTGCCGGTCACGCTCGTGCCGGTGCCCTCCACGCGCCGGGCGGTCGCGGGGCGGGGGCACGACCCGGTACGGCGGATGGCGCGGGAGGCCGCGCGGGTGCTCCGGAGGCGGGGCATGGCTGTACGGGTGCTGCCCGTGCTGCGTCAACGACGCAGGGTCGTCGACCAGTCGGGGCTGACGGCGGCGCAGCGGACGGCGAATCTTGCCGGAGCTCTGGAGATGGTGCCAGGCGGCGTGCGGCTGCTGGGTGCGGGCCGGGTCGTGCTGGTGGACGATGTGATGACAACAGGTGCGTCGCTGGCGGAGGCGGCGCGGGCGTTGGGAGGAGTGGCGTCGGCGGCGGTGCTCGCGGTCCGCTCGGACGAGTGATCGGGCAGCACGCAAAGTTGCCTCGGGTGACCGCGGTGGAACTATCGGACTGCCGACATCGTTGCAGGTGGTACGAGGATTGACTCCCCTGATCGGAGGTACGTGTCGGTAGGGGGTGCCGCGCCTCCCCCACTGGAGGTACGTTCGGATTGGGTGGCGATCTCCCCTCCGGGGGAGAAGGAGGTGAAACTCGCAAGCCGACCTCGAGCCGGAGAGCCAACGGCGGGAGGGCCGAGCCTCCGGCGTCAGTGCACCAAGGACGGTCGCACGGAATCGTGGGACTGTCCGGGAACGGAGTTCTGCGTGGACATCGTCGTCAAGGGCCGAAAGACAGAGGTGCCCGACCGGTTCCGCAAGCACGTGGCCGAAAAGCTGGAGAAGGTTCAGAAACTCGACGGCAAGGTGATCAACCTTGAGGTCGAGGTGGCCAAGGAGCACAACCCCCGGCAGGCCGACCGTTCCGACAGGGTGGAGATCACCCTGCGTACGCGTGGACCGGTCATTCGTGCGGAGGCAGCAGCCTCCGACCCGTACGCGGCGCTCGACCTGGCCGCCGGCAAGCTGGAGGCCCGGCTGCGCAAGCAGGCCGACAAGCGTCGCGTCCACCGCGGCGGGAGCCGCGCACCGATGAGCGTCGCGGCGGCAACCGCACACCTCGCGTCGGAACTCAACGGAGAACTCGACGCGGCTGCCGGATCGGTGGCCGCTCCATCGGAGACCGACGGCCAGCCGAAGGTCACCAGGATGGGACCGCTGGAGGTGCGCGGCGAAGGACCACTCGTCGTACGGGAGAAGACGCACGCCGCGGCATCCATGACGCTGGACCAGGCGCTCTACGAGATGGAGTTGGTGGGTCACGACTTCTATCTGTTCGTCGACTCCGAGACCAAGCAGCCCAGTGTCGTCTACCGGCGGCACGGATACGACTACGGCGTGATTCATCTGGAGCCGGATCCGTTCGTCCAGGAGCCGCCGCCCGGAGCGGGCGGGGCGCTGGGCGGCTGACGCCGACCGGCGGCAGTCCGGTACAGCCCACCAGGGGCGGCCCGGCACGTGCCCGGCGCAGCCCTGTGCGCCACCGGCTTGATGTTCGCGCCCCCGGCCGGATCTCGGGACCCGGCCGGGGGCGCAGGCATGAGTAACATCAAGACCCACGCCAATCGCCTTTGGCGGTAGTGGGGTTGGTGGGAGACCAGGGTGCAGGGGGAGGAACGATGGTGGACAGCTTCGGGCCCGTGATGCCCATGCCCGACGCACACCCGGGCCCGGGGGCGGAGGACGAGCCGTGTGAGCGGGAGCGGCGGCAGGAGCCGATCCGGGTGCTGGTCGTCGACGACCATGCGCTCTTCCGGCGGGGACTGGAGATCGTCCTGGCCCAGGAGGAGGACATCCAGGTCGTCGGGGAGGCCGCGGACGGCGCGGAGGCGGTGGACAAGGCGGCGGACCTGCTGCCGGACATCGTGCTGATGGACGTCCGGATGCCGAAACGGGGCGGGATCGAGGCGTGCACCTCGATCAAGGAGGTGGCCCCCAGTGCGAGGATCATCATGCTGACGATCAGCGACGAGGAGGCGGACCTCTACGACGCCATCAAGGCGGGTGCCACCGGCTATCTGCTCAAGGAGATCTCCACGGACGAGGTCTCCACGGCGATCCGGGCCGTGGCCGACGGCCAGTCGCAGATCAGCCCGTCCATGGCGGCGAAGCTGCTGACCGAGTTCAAGTCCATGATCCAGCGCACGGACGAGAGCAAGCTGGTGCCCGCGCCCAAGCTCACCGACCGGGAGCTGGAGGTGCTCAAGCTGGTGGCCACGGGCATGAACAACCGGGACATCGCCAAAGAGCTGTTCATCAGCGAGAACACCGTCAAGAACCATGTACGCAACATCCTGGAGAAGCTGCAGCTGCACTCCCGGATGGAGGCGGTGGTCTACGCGATGCGCGAGAAGATCCTCGAAATCCGCTGAGGGCTCGGCACCAGGCCTGCCTCGGCCGCGCCTCACAGCCTCGTCCCGGTCCCTCACGCCTCGCCTCGTGCCTCACAACGCGTCCCCCGGGCGCCTCTCACCCTGCCCCGGCTGCGGCCCCTGCCCCGGCGCTCCCGGCGCTCCACACGCGTCCCCCGACGGCCTCACATGCGTCCCCGGCGGCGCCTCAGAGGCCCAGCTCGTCCAGTGCGGTCCTCAGCCGGGGGCGCAGCTCCTCCGGGACGCAGCGCTCGACCCGTACCGCGTCGCAGCCCACCCAGGAGGCGGCCTCGCCCAGCGCCCGCGCCATCGGCTCCACGGCCTTCGTGCTCTCCAGCGAGAGCTGGCGGGCCACCAGCGTCGTGCCCTCCCGGGCCGGGTCCACGCGGCCGACGAGCTTGCCGCCCGCCAGCAGGGGCATCGCGAAGTAGCCGTGCACCCGCTTGGGCTTCGGGACGTACGCCTCCAGCCGGTGCAGGAAGCCGAAGAGGCGTTCGGTGCGGGGGCGGTCCCAGATGAGCGAGTCGAAGGGGGAGAGCAGGGTGGTGCGGTGCCTGCCGCGCGGGGTGCTCTCCAGCGCCGCCGGGTCCGCCCAGCCGGGCCGGGGCCAGCCCTGCACCTCGACGGGGACCAGACCGGTGTCCGCCAGCACGGCGTCCACCTGCTCGGCCTTGAGCCGGTGGTAGTCGGCCAGGTCGGCGCGGGTGGCGACGCCCAGCGCGGCGCCCGCCTGCGTCACCAGGCGGCGCAGGCACTCGTGATCGTCCAGCTCGTCGTGGAGCAGCGCCTCGGGGACGGCGCGCTCCGCCAGGTCGTAGACGCGCTTCCAGCCGCGCCGTTCGGTGACGACGACCTCGCCGATGTCCAGCAGCCACTCCACCGCGATCTTGCTCTCGGACCAGTCCCACCACTCGCCACCGTTGCGGCCGCCGCCCAGGCCCGCGGTGGTCAGCGGTCCCTCGGACTTCAGCCGGTCGCGGACGGCGGCACAGGAACCCTCGCGGTCCTGCATCCGGTGCCAGCGGTGTCCCCGGTCGCGGAAGGCGCGACGGCGGAAGGCGAAGTGCGGCCACTCCTCGATTGGCAGCACACACGCGGCGTGCGACCAGTACTCGAAGCTGTGCGAGTCCGACCAGTAGGCCGACTCCACCGCTTGCCGTCCCACCGGGCCCAGCCGGGCGTACGGGACCAGTTCGTGTGACCGGGCCAGCACCGAGATCGTGTCCAGTTGCACAGCGCCCAGCTGCCGCAGCATGCCGCGCACTCCCGCCCGCCGGTCCGGGGCACCCAGCAGCCCCTGGGCCCGCAGAGCGATCCGCCGGGCCTCGTCGGCGGAGAGGGAGACCTGCGGGGCGGGGGTGGCGGCGGTGGTCGGAACAGCTGTGGAGGGCAGGCCAGTCGTCATGCGGCCCACCTTAAGTGGGGCCTCTGACAGCGCATTTCCGTCAGCGCGGTGAGGGCAGATAGGGCGTCTCCAGGCCGTACCCCCAGTCCGAGGGGAGCAGCGCGGCGATGCGGGCGTCCCGGCGTGTTCCCCTGTGCACGATGCGTGCCCGCTGAATGCCCTCCTCCACGAAGCCGAGCCGCTGTGCCACGGCGCGTGACCCCTCGTTCTCGACCTGGGCGACCCATTCCAGCCGTTCCACGCCCAGCGCGCTGAAGGCCCACTCGGCGACTGCGCGCCCGGCTTCCGCCGTGTAGCCCTTGCGCCGGTGACCGCGCGCTGTCCAGAAGCCCAGCTCGGCCTGGCGCTCAGCGGTGCGCAGCAGCTCCAGCCGCACCAGCCCCATGGAGCCGACCAACACGCCGCCTTCCCCGCCGGCCTCCCTGGCCGCCGCCTCCCGGCCGCCCTCGCCGCCTCGCTCCCCACCGCCGTCGCGGGTGAAGAGGCCGAAGTTGTACATCGTGTCGTCCCGCCAGCCGTTCCGGCTCGTGTTCCGGACGAACTCCGCGGCATCCTTGAGCGTGTAGGGCTCAGGTACGGGCACGAAGCGTTGAATGTCCGGATCGTCGCACGCCTCGGCGACTGCCGCTTCGTCCCGCTCCTCGAAGGGGCGCAGTACGAGCCGCTCCGTGTGCAGTGTGATGGGGTCCATAGCTTGATTGTGCCGCCGGGCCGTCCGGCACCTTCGAGGGCTCCGGCACGTTGGGGGTACAGGGGCAGTCGTCCCTCGCATACGATGGCCGGTGCGGTAAAGGCCCTCGGCAAGGAGAGGACCTCGGTGATCACCGCCGATATCCGCACTGACCGTGCAGACCGTGCCAGGCCCGACCGGCAAGGAGCCACCCTAAGTGTCCGTCTTCGGCAAGCTCATGCGTGCAGGTGAAGGGAAGATCCTGCGCAAGCTGGACCGCATCGCGCGGCAGGTGAATTCCATCGAAGAGGACTTCGTCGACCTGTCGGACGCCGAGCTGCGGGCACTCACGGACGAGTACAAGGAGCGGTACGCCGACGGCGAGAGCCTCGACGATCTGATGCCCGAGGCCTTCGCGACCGTTCGTGAGGCCGCGAAGCGGGTGCTGGGCGAGCGGCACTACGACGTGCAGCTGATGGGTGGCGCCGCGCTGCACCTCGGATACGTCGCCGAGATGAAGACCGGTGAGGGCAAGACGCTGGTCGGCACCCTGCCGGCGTATCTGAACGCGCTGTCGGGCGACGGCGTGCACATCATCACGGTCAACGACTACCTGGCGCAGCGTGACTCCGAGTGGATGGGCCGGGTGCACCGCTTCCTCGGGCTGAGCGTCGGCTGCATCGTCGCCAACATGAGCCCGGCCGAGCGCCGCGAGCAGTACGCGTGCGACATCACCTACGGCACGAACAACGAGTTCGGATTCGACTACCTGCGCGACAACATGGCTTGGTCGAAGGACGAACTCGTCCAGCGGGGCCACAACTTCGCCATCGTCGACGAGGTCGACTCCATCCTCATCGACGAGGCCCGTACGCCGCTGATCATCTCCGGCCCCGCCGACCAGGCCACGAAGTGGTACAGCGACTTCGCGAAGCTCGTCAAGCGCCTGGAGCGCGGCGAGCCCGGCGACCCGCGTACCCAGAAGCCGGAGACGGGCGACTACGAGGTCGACGAGAAGAAGCGCACGGTCGCCATCCACGAGTCCGGCGTCGCCAAGGTCGAGGACTGGCTGGGCATCGACAACCTCTACGAGTCGGTCAACACCCCGCTCGTCGGCTACCTCAACAACGCGATCAAGGCCAAGGAGCTCTACAAGAACGACAAGGACTACGTCGTTCTCGACGGCGAGGTCATGATCGTCGACGAGCACACCGGCCGTATCCTCGCCGGCCGCCGCTACAACGAGGGCATGCACCAGGCGATCGAGGCCAAGGAGGGGGTGGAGATCAAGGACGAGAACCAGACGCTCGCCACCATCACCCTCCAGAACTTCTTCCGCCTCTACAAGACGCTCTCCGGCATGACCGGTACGGCGATGACCGAGGCCGCCGAGTTCCACCAGATCTACAAGCTCGGCGTCGTCCCCATCCCGACCAACCGGGCGCTGGCCCGCAAGGACCAGGCCGACCTGATCTACCGCACCGAGGTCGCCAAGTTCGACGCGGTCGTCGACGACATCGTCGAGAAGCACGAGATCGGCCAGCCGATCCTGGTGGGCACCACGTCCGTCGAGAAGTCGGAGTACCTCTCCAAGCAGCTCACCAAGCGCGGTGTGCCGCACCAGGTGCTCAACGCGAAGAACCACGAGCGCGAGGCGCTGATCGTCGCCGAGGCGGGCCGCAAGGGGGCCGTCACGGTCGCCACGAACATGGCCGGCCGCGGTACCGACATCAAGCTCGGCGGCAACGCCGAGGGCATGGCGGAGAACGAGCTGCGCGAGCGCGGCCTCGACCCGAACGAGCACCCGGAGGAGTGGGCGGCCGCGCTGCCCGCCGCGCTGGACAAGGCCGAGAAGTCGGTCAAGGCGGCCGTCGACGAGGTCAAGGAGCTGGGCGGCCTCTATGTGCTGGGCACCGAGCGCCACGAGTCGCGCCGGATCGACAACCAGCTGCGCGGCCGCTCCGGCCGCCAGGGCGACCCGGGCGAGTCCCGCTTCTACCTCTCGTTGGGCGACGACCTGATGCGGCTGTTCAAGGCGCAGATGGTGGAGCGCGTGATGTCGATGGCGAACGTGCCGGACGACGTCCCGATCGAGAACAAGATGGTGACCCGCGCCATCGCCTCCGCGCAGTCCCAGGTCGAGCAGCAGAACTTCGAGATCCGTAAGAACGTCCTCAAGTACGACGAGGTGCTCAACCGGCAGCGCGAGGTCATCTACGGCGAGCGCCGCCGCGTCCTGGAGGGCGAGGACCTGCACGAGCAGGTGCGGCACTTCATGGACGACACGATCGAGGCGTACGTCCAGGCCGAGACCGTCGAGGGCTTCGCCGAGGAGTGGGACCTGGACCGGCTGTGGAGCGCCTTCAAGCAGCTCTACCCGGTGCAGGTGACCATCGAGGAGCTGGAGGAGGCCGCCGGTGACCGCGAGGGGCTGACGGCGGACTTCATCATCGAGGCCATCAAGGACGACATCCACGAGCAGTACGACAAGCGTGAGAAGGAGCTCGGCTCCGAGATCATGCGCGAGCTGGAGCGGCGCGTGGTGCTCTCGGTGCTCGACCGCAAGTGGCGCGAGCACCTGTACGAGATGGACTACCTCCAGGAGGGCATCGGCCTGCGTGCGATGGCCCAGAAGGACCCGCTGGTCGAGTACCAGCGGGAGGGCTACGACATGTTCCAGGCCATGATGGACGGCATCAAGGAGGAGTCCGTCGGCTATCTGTTCAACCTGGAGGTCCAGGTCGAGCAGCAGGTCGAGGAGGTGCCGGTCGAGGACGCGGCCCCGGCGCCGTCCCTGGAGAAGGAGGCCCCGCGCGACGCGGTGCCCGCCGGTGCGGCCCCGGCCATCCACGCCAAGGGGCTGGATCAGCCGCAGCGCCCCGACCGGCTGCACTTCTCCGCTCCCACCGCGGAGGGTGGTGTGGTCGAGCGGGACCTGGACACCTCGGACACCGGCGCCCCGGCGGACGGCGACGACGGTGGCCCGGTCCGCTCGCCCGCGGACGGTCTCACCCGTGCGGAGCGCCGCAAGGCCCAGAAGGGCCGCAAGAAGCGCAAGTAGCCGCGAAGCATGAGGGCCGGGCACCTGGTGCCCGGCCCTTTGTGCTGGCAAGCGGGCGCACTTCCAGGGCCGCCGGTCAGGGGCTGACGTCCAGCTCGACGGCTGTGCAGCGCCAGCGGCCGTCGGGGCACCACTCCAGGCGGAAGGCCATGGCGCGCTGGTGGGCGCCGGTGGAGATACGGGCGAAGGCCTCGATGACGCCGTCGCGGGGCTGGGTGCCGCGGGCCTCCAGTACGGCGGGCGCCGCACGGTCCGCGCCCCGGGGCCGGAGCGGGGCCAGCGGTGCGAGAGCGGCCAGCCGGTCGTAGGCCGGGCCCCTGGCGTACGCGAGGAGCGTGTGGACGGGGCACTGACCGCTCAGCACCAGCAGCAGGCGATGGGCGAACCAGAACGGGGGACGGCGTTCACGGGCGCGGTGTGCGGCGGCGCGCAGCGCGGCGTCCGCGGGGCGGCGGCTGTCGCGCCGGGTCGGCGGCCGGGAAGGTGCCGTGCGCGCGGTGCGCCTGCGCGGTTGGCGTCCGGATGCCGGCTCGGAGACGGGCGTCGTCATGGGCTCCCCAGTGGTGGTGTGCCGGCCCGGTAGATCGATACCGGGTGGTAACTGACTGGACGGCAATGGTTGTAGCGGCGGAGCGCGGCGCACCGCAACGCACGGGTACGGGTGGGCCGGGGGTCTTGGGAAGTTCCCCTATCTGGTGCGGGTGGGCGTTGTGTGTTGACGTGGCACCACCCCCACCTGCGGATTCGTGAGGCCGCCGGGGAGGGCGGCGCGGGGGTGCGGCCCGTATGCTGACGGGGCATACGGTCCCCGGCGATACACGAAAGCGGCAGCCCATGCGTGTCTATGTCCCCCTGACCCTGCCCGCGCTGAGCGAGGCACACGGTGCGGGTGAGCTGGGGCCTGCGCCCGTCGAGGCGTACGCGGTCACCCCCGCACTGCGCGCGTGGTGGGGCTCCGAGGACGAGGAGGAGCTGGAGTACGCGGCGCTGCGGCAGGCGGCCGGTGCCTCGCTCCGGCTGCTGGCCGAGCAGTACGAGGCCGCGCGGCGCCGGGTCGTCGTCGTGGCGGAGGCGGCCGAGGCCACCGTCGCCGTGGCCGACGAGGGCGACGAGACGGCCGGGGACGCCCGGAGCGCGGACGAGGACGAGAGCGTCGTCGGCAGGGTGCGGCTGACCGCCGCCGTCCCGTTCACCAAGGCGGCGGCCGTCCACCTCGACGCCGAGGACGCGGTCGACGACGTGACAGCGGCCGTCGGGGCGCTGTCCGCCGCGTCGAGCGGCGACGAGAAGGCACAGCAGGTCGTCGACCGTACCGAGGACCACGAACTGCTGTGGTTCGCGACACAGGAGATCCCCGCCCTCATCGGCGGCTGACCAGCGGCTTTCCCTGTTCGCCGACGGTGTGCCGGGAGAAACCGGTGTCGCGCTGTCAGTCCTCTCTCCTACCGTCTGATGCATGGTCTTGGGGCGAAAGCAGAAGTCCGCACACATCGTGTGGGACTGGAACGGCACGCTGCTGCACGACATCCACACCGTTCTCGACGCGACGAACGCGGCGTTCGACGAGCTCGGACTTCCCGCCATCACGCTGGAGAGATACCGGGAGCTGTACTGCGTCCCGGTGCCGCGCTTCTACGAGCGGCTGATCGGCCGGCTGCCCACCGACAGCGAGTGGGAGCTCATGGACGAGACCTTCCACCGGCACTACTGGGCCCGAATCGCCGACGCGGCTCTCGCCGAGGGTGCCGCCGAGCTGTTGGCGGCGCGGCAGGCGGCGGGGCGCACCCAGTCGCTGTGTTCGCTGGCGCCGCACGAGAGGCTGCTGCCGTTGCTGCGCACCTACGGCGTCGACGGGCACTTCGTGCGGGTCGACGGCTCGGTCGGGCCGTCGGGTGGTGGCAAGGCGGCTCAGATGGTGCGACACCTCGCCGCGCTGTCCGGTGTCGAGCCGGGCCGGACGGTGGTGATCGGCGACGCGGTGGACGACGCGCTGGCGGCGGCGCACGCGGGGGCGCGGGCGGTGCTGTTCACCGGTGGCTCGCACAGCCGGGCCAGTCTGGAGGAGGCCGGGGTCCCCGTGGTCGACACGTTGCACGAGGCCGTGGAGACGGCGGAGCAGCTGGCGGCGCAGCCGTGGGAGGAGTCGGCCCGGGTGCAGGCGTAGGACGGGGCGGCGGCAGTGGGTGGCGGCGAGCCAGGTCAGGGGGCCTCCGCGCGGCTCCCCGCGGGGAACCGCGCGGGGGGCCGGTGCCGTCTGTGTCGACGTGCCCCCGGATCCCCGCTTTGCCAAGAGTTTCCCCGGCCCTTCCCCAGGTGGCCGGATCGGCGAAGATGATCTCGGTGTGCTCGCTATCTGTACAAATGAGGCCCATGACGCGCCGGGGCCCGGGAGCGATAGCCTTACCCACGTGATCAGCGCGATATCCACCGGAGGACCTGCCCTCGGGCGCCCCTCCGTACAGCGCCCTCCGCATCGCGGGCCGGGCGCCGCTGGTCGTCTCTTCCGGCACGGCAGCGGACCCGAGCGGACACCCCGTCTCATTCCGGTGCCGTGCCTTCATTTTCCCGACGTCACGCAACGGCGCGCGACAGGAGTCAGAGGACATGCAGAGCAAGCTGGATGAAGCAAAAGCCGAGCGGCTGGCGGAAGCCGCCCGGGTGGCTGAACAGAGCCCGGCCCAGGGGCGCCACCCGGTCCAGGGGCCCGACGGCCCCCAGGACGGAGCCCTTGGCGCGTATCTCCAGCGGTACTACCTGCACACGGCGCCGGAGGACCTGGCCGACCGCGATCCGGTCGACATCCTCGGAGGTGCGCTCGCCCACTACCGTCTCGCCGAGGAGCGGCCGCAGGGCACGGCCAACGTTCGCGTGTACTCGCCGTCGATCGACGAGAACGGCTGGTCGTGCACGCACTCGGTGGTCGAGGTCGTCACCGACGACATGCCGTTCCTGGTCGACTCGGTCACCAATGAGCTCTCCCGGCAGGGCCGCGGTATCCATGCGGTGATCCACCCGCAGATGGTGGTCCGCCGGGATCTGACCGGGAAGCTGCTGGAAGTGCTCTCCGTCGGCCGGGACGACGCACAGGTGCCGGACACCCAGCTGCTGGACACACCGGCCACCGAGGGGGGGAAGGCCCGGGCCGGGAAGAAGGGCAGGGGCCGGCAGACCGCGGGCGGGAAGCTGCCGCACGACGCGGTGGTCGAGTCCTGGATCCACGTCGAGATCGACCGCGAGACCGACCGTGAGGACCTCAAGGAGATCGCCGCCGATCTGCGCCGGATCCTCTCCGATGTGCGGGAGGCCGTCGAGGACTGGCAGAAGATGCGCGGCGCCGCCCTCCGGATCGCCGACGAGCTGCCCGACGAGCCCGCCGACGAGCTCCCCCAGGAGGAGATCGAGGAGGCCCGGGAGCTGCTGCGCTGGCTGGCCGACGACCACTTCACCTTCCTCGGCTACCGCGAGTACGAGCTGGACGCCGACGGCACCGGTATTGGCAAGGAAGACGGCAAGGCGAAGGAGGGCACCGACGCCGAGGAAGGCGAGGAGCTGAGCCTCGCCCCGCTGCCGGGCACCGGACTGGGCATCCTGCGCGCCGATCCGCGGCGCAGCACGGACGAGAGCCACCCGGTCTCGCCGTCCTTCAACCGACTGCCCGCCGACGCCCGGGCCAAGGCGCGTGAGCACCGGCTGCTGGTGCTCACCAAGGCGAACAGCCGGGCGACCGTCCACCGCTCGTCGTACCTGGACTACGTCGGAGTCAAGAAGTTCGACGAGGCGGGGAACGTGATCGGGGAGCGCCGCTTCCTGGGCCTGTTCTCGTCCGCCGCCTACACCGAGTCGGTGCGCCGGGTCCCGGTGGTGCGGCGCAAGGTCGCCGATGTGCTGGAGAGCGCGGGGTTCACGCCCGACAGCCACGCCGGGCGCGACCTGCTGCAGATCCTGGAGACCTACCCGCGCGACGAGCTGTTCCAGACCTCGGTCGAGGAGCTGCGGTCCATCGTCACCTCCGTCCTCTACCTCCAGGAGCGCCGCAAGCTGCGGCTCTACCTGCGCAAGGACGAGTACGGCCGGTACTACTCGGCGCTGGTCTACCTGCCCCGCGACCGCTACACGACGGCGGTGCGGCTGCGGCTGACGGAGATCCTCACCGAGGAACTGGGCGGCACCAGTGTCGACTTCACCGCGTGGAACACCGAGTCGGTGCTCTCCCGGCTGCATTTCGTCATCCGGGTGAAGCCCGGCGCCCAGCTCGCGGAGCTGACGGACGCGGAGATCGAGCGGATCGAGGCCCGGCTGGCCGAGGCGGCGCGCTCGTGGGCGGACGGCTTCAACGAGGCGCTGGTCGCCGAGTGCGGGGAGGAGCAGGCCGCCGAGCTGGCGCAGAAGTACGCGCACGCCTTCCCCGAGGGCTACAAGGCCGACTTCCCGCCGCGCGCCGCGGTCGCCGACCTCCAGCACCTGGAGCAGCTGGTGCAGGGCGGCAAGGAGAACGACTTCTCGCTGAGCCTGTACGAGCCGGTCGGCGCGGGACCGGGTGAGCGCCGCTTCAAGATGTACCGGACCGGCAGCCCCGTCTCCCTCTCGGCCGTGCTGCCGGGACTGCAGGCGATGGGTGTCGAGGTGGTGGACGAGCGGCCGTACGAGCTGCGCTGCGCCGACCGCTCGCACGCCTGGATCTACGACTTCGGGCTGCGGATGCCGGAGGCCATGCGCGGGCTGGAGGAGGAGACGCGTGAGCGCTTCCAGGAGGCCTTCGCCGCGGTGTGGACGGGCCGGGCGGAGAACGACGGGCTGAACGCGCTGGTGCTCTCCGCGGGGCTGACCTGGCGGCAGGCGGTGGTGCTGCGTGCGTACGCGAAGTACCTGCGGCAGGCGGGCGCGACCTTCAGCCAGTCCTACATCGAGGACACGCTGCGCGGGAACGTGCACACCACCCGGCTGCTGGTCAACCTGTTCGAGGCCCGGCTGGACCCGGCACGCAGGTGGGCGGGGCACGAGCTGACGGACGGCATCCTGGAGGAGCTGAACGGCGCGCTGGACCAGGTGGCGAGCCTGGACGAGGACCGCATCCTGCGCTCCTTCCTCACCGTCATCAACGCCACCTTGCGCACCAACTACTTCCAGCGGGGCAGCGACGGCGAGCCGCACACCTATGTGTCGATGAAGCTGGACCCGCAGGCGATCCCGGACCTGCCCGCGCCGCGCCCCAAGTACGAGATCTGGGTGTACTCGCCGCGCGTGGAGGGCGTCCACCTGCGGTTCGGCAAGGTGGCGCGCGGTGGTCTGCGCTGGTCCGACCGGCGCGAGGACTTCCGTACGGAGATCCTGGGCCTGGTCAAGGCGCAGGAGGTCAAGAACACCGTCATCGTGCCGGTGGGCGCCAAGGGCGGCTTCGTCGGCAAGCAGCTGCCGGACCCGGCCGCCGACCGCGACGCCTGGCAGGCCGAGGGCATCGCCTGCTACAAGACGTTCATCTCCGGGCTGCTGGATGTCACCGACAACCTGGTCGCCGGTGAGGTCGAGCACCCCAAGGACGTGGTGCGGCACGACGAGGACGACACCTACCTCGTCGTCGCGGCCGACAAGGGCACCGCCACCTTCTCCGACATCGCCAACGAGGTCGCCGTCTCCTACGGCTACTGGCTGGGCGACGCCTTCGCCTCCGGCGGCTCGGCCGGCTACGACCACAAGGGCATGGGCATCACCGCCCGGGGCGCCTGGGAGTCGGTCAAGCGGCACTTCCGCGAGCTGGGCCACGACACCCAGACGCAGGAATTCACCGTCGTCGGTGTCGGTGACATGTCGGGCGACGTGTTCGGCAACGGCATGCTGCTCTCCGAGCACATCCGGCTGGTGGCCGCCTTCGACCACCGGCACATCTTCCTCGACCCCGACCCGGACGCGGCCACCTCCTACGCCGAGCGCCGCCGGCTGTTCGAGATGCCCCGCTCCTCGTGGGCGGAGTACGACACCAAGCTGATCTCGGCGGGCGGCGGCATCCACCCGCGCAGCGCCAAGTCGGTGCCGATCACCCCGCAGGTGCGCGAGGCGCTGGGCATCGAGGCGGGCGTCACCAAGATGACCCCCGCCGAGCTGATGCGCGCCATCCTGAGCGCCCCCGTCGATCTGCTGTGGAACGGCGGCATCGGTACCTACGTCAAGGCGTCGACGGAGAGCAACGCGGACGTCGGTGACAAGGGCAACGACGCGATCCGGGTGGACGGCCAGGACCTGCGGGTCAAGGTCGTCGGTGAGGGCGGCAACCTCGGCTGCACCCAGCTCGGCCGTATCGAGTTCGCCCTCAACGGCGGCCGGATCAACACCGACGCGATCGACAACAGCGCCGGTGTGGACACCTCCGACCACGAGGTGAACATCAAGATCCTGCTGAACTCGGTGGTGTCGGACGGCGACATGACCGTCAAGCAGCGCAACGCCCTGCTGGCCGAGATGACCGACGAGGTCGGCGAGCTGGTGCTGCGCAACAACTACGCGCAGAACGCGGCGCTGGCCAACTCGCTCGCCCAGGCCCCCAGTCTGCTGCTGGCCAGCCAGCGGCAGATGCGCCGACTGGCCAAGGAGGGCAAGCTGGACCGGGCGCTGGAGTTCCTGCCCTCGGACCGGCAGATCCGGGAGCGGCGCGGCAACGGCCAGGGGCTGACCCAGCCGGAGATCGCCGTGATGCTCGCCTACACCAAGATCAATATCACCGGCGAGCTGATCAGCACCTCGCTGCCGGACGACCCCTACCTCGAACGGCTGCTCTACGCCTACTTCCCCGAGGCGCTGCGCGAGCGGTTCGGCCAGCAGATCGCCAACCACGCGCTGCGCCGCGAGATCATCACCACGCTGCTGGTCAACGACACGGTCAATGTCTCCGGCTCGACCTTCGTGCACCGCATGATGGAGGAGTCCGGCGCCTCCACGGAGGAGATCGTGCGCGCCCACACCGCCGCGCGGGCCATCTTCCGGCTCGGTGACATCTGGGACGAGGTCGAGTCGCTGGACAACAAGGTGGCGGCCGGAGTGCTGACCGACATCCGGCTGCGCTCCCGGCAGCTCGTCGAGCGCGGCACCCGCTGGCTGCTCAACAACCGTCCGCAGCCGCTGGCGCTGGCGGAGACCATCGAGCTGTTCGCCGACCGGGTCGAGACGGTCTGGGCCGAGCTGCCCAAGCTGCTCAAGGGCGACGACCTCAAGTGGCACCAGCGGGTCTACGACAAGCTGTCGGGCGCCGGTGTCCCCGCGGACCTGGCGCTGCGGATCGCCGGCTCGGCGGCGGCGTTCTCCGCGCTCGACGTGGTGGCCGTCGAAGGCCGTACCGACACGGACCTGATGGACGTCGCCGAGGTCTACTTCGACCTGGCCGACCGGCTGGGCATCACCCAGCTGCAGGGGCGCGTCAGCGAGCTGCCGCGTGCCGACCGCTGGCAGTCGATGGCCCGCTCCTCCATCCGTGAGGATCTCTACGCGGCGCACCAGCTGCTGACGGCCGATGTGCTGGCGGCCGGCGACGGTGCCGCGACGGCGGAGCAGCGGTACGAGGCGTGGGAGGAGAAGAACCACGCGATCCTCGTCCGTGCCCGGGCCACGCTGGACGAGATCCAGGCCTCGGAGACGTTCGACCTGGCGAACCTGTCGGTGGCGATGCGGACCATGCGTACGCTGCTGCGCAGCAACCGCTGAGCCGCACCCGCTCGCACAGCGCTGCCGTGACCGCCGCGCCGTAGGGACCGCCCTGCGGCGCGGCGGTCACGCGTTCGGCCGTCCACGGCGTGACGGCCCGCTCCCGCGCTGCCTACCGTGAGGCGATGGGTGCGCTGGTGAACGGAGTGGACGGCGCGAACGACGACGGCGGCGCGAACGACGACGACGCGGTCGGGGGCGGCGCGGTCAAGGACGGCGGTGCGGTCGGTGACCGTGCTGCCGTCCGGAACGGCGGTGGCGCCGCCGGGACCGGTGGCACCGGGGACGGCGGGGACCGCGGTTCCGGGGACGGCGGCGGTGACCGCTCCGGCGGGGGCGGGCACCGCGCCGGGCACCGGGAAGGTGTGGGCGAGGACGAGGGCGGCGAGGTGAGCGCGGCAGCCGCGCTCCAGCGGCAGCGGCGCACCGCACTGCTGCTGCGCCGGGCGAGGTCCGGCTGCGCGCTCGGACTGCTGGCCGTCGGCTACCTGCTGCAGGTGCTGGGCATCGTGGGCTCGTACACCCTGTTCGTCGTCTCCGGCGCCGTGCTCGGTCTGCTGACCGAGGTCCTGCTGCCCTCGCGCGCGCGACAGGTGACACGTGAGCTGCGCCGGGCACAGCTCACCCCGCCCGCACGGCAGCTGGTGCGGGACGCCCTGCTGCTCGGCGGTCTGGGCAGGCTGGATGTGCTGCGGCCCGGCGGTGCCGGCGCGCTGCTGCTGGGTGCTCTGCTGCTGTGCTGGACGGTGCACTTCGGCTGCCAGTCGGTCGCGGAGGCGGTGCGCAGCGGGCGCAGGCTGCCGGTGGTCACTCGGAACATCGACGCCTCGGCGCTGCGGCTGACCCCCTCACCGCCCGCGCTGCTCGCCGAACGGGAGACGCTGCGGCTGACGGGCGTCTCCGCGCTGACGACCGGTGCGATGTGCGCCGCTGCCGTGACGGGCGATCTGGTGTGGGCGCTGGTCGTCGCCTGGTGCTGCTGGGCCGGGGTGCTGGCCGGGACCGGGTGGCTGGCCACCTGGCTGCTGCCGGGCAAGCGGGTGGTCGGCGAGGAGGAGGCGGTGGCGTGGCTGGACAACTGGCTCGCGGAGTACAGGCCGACCGTCGGCATGTACTTCTCGGGCGGCGCCACCTCCGCGTACCAGGCGAACATGTGGCTGAGCACCCTGGCCCAGCTGGACGGCAGGCCGCTGATCGTGCTGCGGGAGCGGTTCATGGTGCAGAAGATCGAGACCACCGACATCCCGATCGTCTGCATTCCCAAGGTGTCGCATCTGATGCGGCTGGAGCACTCCACGCTCAAGGTGCTGCTGCACCCGGCCAACTCCGGCAGGACGGCACAGGTGCTGCGCATCCCCACCCTCAAGCACGCCTTCATCAACCACGGCGAGTCCGACAAGCTCGCCTCCTGCAACCCCTACGCCAAGGCGTACGACCAGGTGTGGGTCGCCGGCGAGGCGGCGCGTGAGCGGTACGCGCGGGCGTGCATCGGCGTGGAGGACAAGGATGTGGTGGAGGTCGGCCGCCCGCAGCTCGCCCCCATCCAGCCCGCCGGTGCCCGCCCGGTGGGCAACGGCACCGGATATCTGACCGTGCTCTACGCCCCCACCTGGGAGGGTTTCACCGACGACCCGGGCAACACCTCCGTGCTCATGGCGGGCGAGAACATCGTCAGGGCGCTGCTGGCGGACCCGCAGGTACGGCTGCTCTACAAACCGCACCCGATGACCGGCACCGTCGACCCGCGGGCCGGCGCGGCCGATCTGCGCATCCGCGCACTGCTCCAGGAGGCCAACGCCGAGCGGGACGGCGAGGAGCCGGACCGGGAGGCGGTGGCCGCGCTGGCGCAGGCGGACCGCGAACTGGCGGCGCTGACCCGGGTGGACTTCGGCCGGCACACCGACGAGGTGGAGCGGATGCTGCGCCAGTCGGCGCCTGAGCCGGGCCGCGCCCAGGCGGCGGCCGAGGCCCTCCGGGCATGGGAGGAGGCGTACTGGGCGGCACAGCCCGCCTGGCAGCACCGCGTCATCACCGGTACGCGGCCCGGACTGTTCAGCTGCTTCAACGAGGCCGACGTGCTGGTCTCGGACGTCTCGTCCGTCGTCTCCGACCACCTCACCAGCGAGAAGCCGTACGCGGTGGCGAACACCAGCGGCATGGACGACGCGGGCTTCCGCTCCGCCTGCCCCACCGTCCGCGCGGCGACCATTCTCGGCCCGGACGGCTCGGGCATCCCTCAGCTGCTGCGCTCCGTACGCCATCCGGAAGAGGACACGCTGGCCCCGGCGCGCGCCGCGCTGAAGGTGCGGCTGCTCGGTCCGGCCGAGCCGCCCTCGCTCGTCCGCTTCAACCGCGCGGTGCGGGACCTGGAGCGGGAGGCCGAGGCCCGCGAACGCCGTATGCGCACCGCCCGCGCGCAGCAGGAGGGCGAGTGCGCGGGCCCCGCCCCCGCGGAGCACGGGCAGGGCCCGGGGGCGGAGCCCGGACGGGATCAGGCGTCGGCGGAGGCGCTGGGTGAGGACGACGGGCGGTTCTGACGGCTCCGCGCCTCGGCGGCAGCGGCGCTGTCCGGCGCGGCGGCACTGTCGGGTGTGGCGGCGCTGTCCGGCGTGGCCGCCTGCACCGGCTGTGCGGCGGGTTCCGTCGGGCGTGCGGCGAGCGTCCGCAGGCTGAGGACGAGGTTGTTGTTGAGGGAGAAGTACAGCTGGACGGCCCGGTCGGTGCCGCCCAGCCGCATCTGCGGGGTGACATCCGTCTTCTTGCGGTCGGCCAGATCCCCCAGCAGCCGTCCCAGCCGCACCCGCTCGGGACCCGGGCCGGGGCGCAGCCACAGATCCCACACCCCCTCCGGGGAACCGTCGGCGAACGCGGCGGGCAGCTCGAAGGGCAACTCCAGGTGGACGGTGGGGCTCTCCCCCTCGGCACCCCGGCGGCCGGGGAACTCGAAGGCCTGGCGCGGGTTGTCGCGCGGCACCGCCATCAGCACAGGCCCGCCGGACAGCTCCATGGTGCGCCGCGACAGGGCGAGGTCAGGTCCCTTCCCGTACAGCCTCGCCGTGAGTGCGTAGCCGTGCTCGCCCAGTTCGATCGAGGTGACCTCCGCATGCCGGGCACGGGACCAGGTGCGAAGGGCGAGGAAGCCGTCGCTGGTGGCGTACGGGATCCACGGCTGGAGCGGGCCGTTCGAGGTGAGCGGCGCGGGCATGGACAGCAACCGTGCCGTTTCCACCATGAGGGCCTTTACCCGCTTGCTCCCGCCGTTCGAGGGGCGCTCCACGTAGGCGTCCCACCGCGCCTCGAACAGTTCCACCTCGGTGCGGGCCAGTCGGAGTTCGACCCAGCCGTCCGCGTCCGCCTGGTCGCGGGAGGGCAGCGGGACGCGGACCGGTTCCGCACCGTCCCGGTGCCGGGGGCGCAGCGACAGCACCGCGGCGCCCCTGGGGAGGGAGTCGGCGCGCAGTCGCACCAGCACCGTGCCGTCCTGCTCGACCCGGACGTGGGCGACCGGGCGCGGCATCCCGGCCGCGGCACCCGGCCGCCGCCCGGACCGGTTCCCCCGCAGGACGCGTACGAGGGGGCGCAGGACGGGTAGGAGCGCGCGCGGCACGAGGCGGCGCGCCGTCCGTACGAGGCGCGCGCGCCGGCCACGGCGCGCGACGGGAGCGCCGCCGACCCGCGACAGCGGCCGAGACTGCGGCTGCGTCCTCGTGCCCGTCTTCGTCTGTGTCTGTGTCTGCGTCTTCGTCTTCGTCGGCTTTTTCGGCTTCGCCTTACTCCGCGACTGCGTACTCGGCGTACTCGGCGTACTCGGCCCGCGCTGCCGAGCGGGCTCACGGTCCGGAGTGCCGGTCCGTCCGGACCCGGGCAGGGCGGCGGCTGCGGTGGCTCCCGTACCCGGTCGGCCCGCCAGCAGGCGGGAGATCAGGTCCTCGTACTCACCCGCGATGCGAGTGGGGCTGTAGCGGGCCGCCTTCCGCAGGGCTGCCGCGCCCATGTCGGCGCGGAGGGCCGGGTCCTCGATGAGGTGCAGAAGGGCGTCGGCGTAGCCGCGTACGGTCGTCTCCTCGCGCTCGCCGAGCGGGGCGAGCAGCCCGTCCTTGCCGTTGGAGATGATCTCGCCCGGTCCGTAGGGGCAGTCGGTGCTGACGACCGGGACGCCGCAGTGCATCGCCTCCACCAGCGTCATACCGAAGGACTCCGCGTCGGAGGAGACGGCCGCGATGGAGCCCTTCGCCCACTCCGTCTCGATGGGGGAGTGGGCGCCCATCAGGAACGCGCGGTCGTAGAGGCCGAGTCCGTCCAGGGTGGCCCGCAGCGCGTCCTGCTGCGGGCCCCGCCCGTACAGCCGCAGGGACCAGTCCGGGTGTTTGTCCGCGACGAGTGCGAACGCGCGCAGCAGCCGGTCGTACCGCTTGACCTTGATGAGCCGGCCCGCGGCCACGATGAGCTTCGTCCGTCCGTCGGAGGGCTCGACCTGCGGCTCGGGTACCGCGTTGGGTACGCAGACGATCTCGGTCCGCACGTCGGGGAGTGCGGCGCGGTAGTCGACGGCGTCCGCGTAGGAGACGGTGACGAACGCGTCCAGGTGTGCGAGGGCGGCGTCCTGGTGGCTGCGGATGTGGTCGCTGTGCATCGTGTGGGTGAGGTGTTCCTGCCCGATGCGCACATAGCGGTCGGTGCCGTACGCGGCGAGATAGTCGTTGATCTTCGGCCGGGTGCCGATGACGACGTCCGCTTCCAGAGTCTCCAGCAACTCTTTCATCCGCAGGTCGCCCAGCCGGGTGGAGATCCCGCGTTCGAAGTGGTCGCGGCCCTCGGTGAAGCGTTCGCTGCGTCGGTGGTGGTCGGGGTGGTCCCCGTCGTGGTGGGGGGAGGAGCGGCGCAGGTCGATGAGGGAGGTCAGGGTGACGCGCGGATCGAAAGCGAGTGCGGGCTCCTGGCGTGACCGGCGGAGGCTGACCACTTCCACCTGGTGCCGTTCGGCAAGCGCTCCGGAGAGGTTCACCGTCGACCTGATCGTCCCGCCGATCCCATAGGCATTGTCCAGCAGGAATACGATCTTCATCTGCGGCCTCCCCTTCTCTCTGATGCTCGCTTCTGCACTGTGCTGCCCGAAATAAGCCGTTTTCCACCGACTATTTGAGGTGTGAAAGGGGAGAGGATGCGTTCTTAACACTCGTATGTCCCTCATTCGGCCCCCGCAGCGGCATGCCGCGAACAGATGGGGACAAACCGCGCTTACTGTCCGATCAATGGCCTCGAAGATCATCGACCCAGCTGGACCGGGCGGCACCGGCAGCAGCCGACCCGCGGGCACGGGCGTGCCCGCGGAGGGGTCCGACCTGCCGCCGGGCAGCCCCGACGCGCCCACGGACGGCACGGCCGCGCCCCCCGCCGCCGGGCACCCCGCGGAGGCCGAACAGCACACCGACCGCGATCTGCCTGCGGATGCCGCCGGCCCCCGCGCCGACGGCGGATCGGGGACCGGGACCCGGGCCGGGGCCGGCACCTTGACGGAGGCCGGGACCTGGGCCGGGACCGAGGGCGACGTCGAGACGGCCGTGGCGGCGCCCGGTGTGCCGGGCGCCGTGGGCTCCGACGTGGCCGGGCGGGAGGCCGAAGGAGCCGACCGCACGGCGCGGGACCCGTTTCTCGACAACGCGAAGTTCCTGCTGATCGTGCTGGTGGTCGTCGGCCACACCTGGCCGATGGGGCTCGTCGAGGGGTCCCGGACCGTCAAGGCCGCCTACCTGTGGATCTCCTCCTTCCATATGCCCGCCTTCATCCTGCTGAGCGGCTACTTCTCGCGCGGATTCACCGGGCGTCCCGCGCAGCTGCGCAAGCTGCTGGCCGGGGTGCTGGCGCCCTACCTCGTCTTCGAGCTCCTCTACACGGCGGTGGAGGCCGCCGCCTGGGGGAAGCCGTTCCGGCTCACCCTGACCGAACCCACGTTCGTGTGCTGGTTCCTGGCCGCGCTCTTCGTCTGGCGGCTGACCGTGCCGCTCTGGCGGGTGATCCCCTGGCCGCTGCCGGTGGCCGCACTCGTCTCGCTCGCGGCGGGCACCTCCACCGTGGGACACGACCTGGCCCTGCCCCGCGTACTGATGTTCCTGCCGTGGTTCGTGCTCGGACTGGCCCTGCGGCCGGCCCACTTCGCGCGGCTGCGCACGAGCGGGCTGCTGCGGTGGTGCGCGCCGCCGGTGCTCGTCGCGGGCGGCGTCGCGGCGTACGCGCTGGCGCCGGGCACCGACGTGCACTGGCTGTGGATGAGCCACGGGCAGGCCGAGCTGGGCGTGGGGACCTCGACCTATCTACTGGTACGGATCGGCCTGTTCGCGGTGACGGCGCTGATGACCGGCGCCTTCCTCGCCCTGGTGCCCCGGCGCGCCCGGTGGCTGACGGCGCTCGGGGCCGTGACGCTCTACCCGTATCTGCTGCACGGACTGCTGACCACTGCCGCACACGCCTACGGCTGGGATGCGCCGCTGCGCCCGCTGGGCCCGCTCGGCGCCGCCTTGCTGACGGCCTGTGGAGCCGCCGTCGCGGTACTGCTGTCGACCGCGCCCGTACGGCGGCTCGCGCGGCCCCTCATCGAGCCACCGGTGCCGGGCCTCACCTGGTCGCGGCGCCGGCGGGGCTCGCCCGGAACGAGTGAGCCAAGGACGGCGTGATGGCCTGGGACCCTTTCACCGACCCTTTCGCGACGCCCGGTCGCGCGGCGCACGCCGCCGCGACCTGGCCCTCCTCGCCCACCGCGGCGGCGCCGCGCGGGGCGCCGCCGGAGCACTTCGCCGCGGCCCGGTCAGCCCCGACGGTGTCGACCGTGGGGCCCTTCGCGCAGCCTGCGCCCTGCTTCACCGAAGCGGGGTCCAAAGCCGGGGCGGGCACGGCGGACGACGCCCCCGGCGCGGCACCCGCGGGAACGCCCCCGCCCGGCTCCGAGCTCCCCGCACCCGCGTCCGCGCCGCCCTCCTCGGGCACCCGGCGCCGCCCGCGGGCCCGCCGGGGCGCGGCGGGGGACGCGCGGGCCGCGGAAGGCTCGCGTGACACGCGCGGGGACGCCCGTACCGGTGCGCAGCTCCCGGCGGGGGCGCTCCCGGGCGGGCGGACGCGGTTGCGCCGACCGCACGGGGCCTCGGCGGTGGGCCGGGCGGGCATGCGCGACCCGTTCCTGGACAACGCGCGGTTCCTGCTCGTCGTGCTCGTCGTCCTCGGGCACAACTGGGCCCCCGTCGCCGACGCGATGCGCGGTGTCAAGGCCGCCTCCCTGCTGCTGTACTCCTTCCACCTGCCGGCGCTCGTCCTGCTGTGCGGCCACCTGTCGCGGAGCTTCACCGGACGGCCCGACCAGGTCCGCAGACTGCTGACCCACGTACTGGTGCCCTATCTCGTCTTCGAGGCGGCCTACGCGGGGATGCACACCCTCTTCTGGGACCGGCCCTTCACCGTCTCCCCCACCCGGCCCGCCTTCGTGTGCTGGTTCCTGGCGGCACTGTTCGTCTGGCGGCTGACCGCACCCCTGTGGCGTGCCGTCCGCTGGCCGGTGGCCTTCGCCGCGGCGCTGTCCGTCGCGGCCGGCTTCACCGACCTGGGGGAGGAGCTCGCGCTGCCCCAGCTGCTGATGTACTGGCCGTGGTTCGTCCTGGGGCTGCGGCTGCGCGCCGACCGACTGCGCCCGCTGCGGCACCGCGCCGCGCGCAGATGGGCGCTGCCCGTGATGGCCGCCGCCGCGGCCGGCGCCTGGTGGGCGGCGCCCCGGGTGGACCGCGAGTGGCTGCTGATGGAGGCGGGCGCCCACGAGCTGGGCCTGCGGCCGCTGCTGTACGTGGGCGTACGGCTCGCGCTGTTCGCCGTCGGGGCGGTGCTCGTCGCCGCCTTCCTCGCGCTCGTCCCCGCCCATCGCACCGGATACACCGTGCTGGGCGCCTGTGCGCTGTACCCGTTCCTGCTGCACGGGCTCGTCGTCCAGGCCGTCGAGAAGGCCGGCGGGTACGAGGCGGTGCTCACCGGGGGCCTGCTGGCCGTGGTGGGCACGACGGTGCTGGCGGGCGGGCTCGCCGTGCTGCTCGGGCTGCCGCAGGTGCGCAAGGTGCTGTGGCCGCTGGTCGAACCGCCCTTCCCCGGCTGGCTGCGCGGACGCACGGGCCGGGCGGACGAGGAAGCACCGGACGACACGGTGGCAGCGGGGGAGCGGGTGCCCAGGGCGGCGGCACCGCACGGGACGGGCGGACGGCCCGCGTCCGGTGGCCGGCCTCCGGCGGTCGGCCGGCCCGCGGCCGGCGGCTGGTCGGCGGCGGCCCGGACGGCTGGGGCCGGCGGGCCGGGTGGGGCCCGGAACGGCGGCTGAACTCCGTATGGCTGCCGGACGGCGGTGCGCCGAAGCTCTGCCGATCGGGGGCGCCGGGGCGTGCGCCGGATCGTCCCGGCGCCCTATACAGGGCCCTGGACCCCACGCACGCACCCGTCCCAAGGAGACCCCCTCCCCATGACGACCACAGCCACGTCCGGTCAGGCTTCCCCGGCCGAGACCCAGGGTCTGCCCCAGCCCCGGACCTTCGACGAGGTACCCGGCTGGTTCTACCGGACGGACCTCGTCCTCTTCGACTGGTTCCTGACCCGGCAGCGGGACCTCCGGCACCGCGGCGACCTGCTGGAGATGGGCGCCTACCTGGGCAAGAGCGCCGTGCTCATGGGCGCCTACCTGGACGCTCCGGAAGAACGGTTCACCGTCTGCGACCTGTTCGACTCCGACGCCGCACCCGACGAGGCCAACGGCCGCGAGATGCGGCACTCCTACTCGACACTCACCCGGCGCGCCTTCGAGGCCAACTATCTGTCGTTCCACGACGAACTGCCGCGGATCCTGCAGGCGCCGACCACAGTGGTGCCCGGCGAGGTGGCGGACGGCAGCTGCCGCTTCGTCCACGTCGACGCCTCACATCTGTACGAACATGTGCACGGGGACATCGCCGCAGCGCGGGACACCCTCGGCCCCGAGGGGATCGTCGTCCTCGACGACTACCGCTCCGACCACACACCAGGTGTCGCCTGCGCCACCTGGCAGGCCGTACTGGAGAGCGGACTGCGGCCGGTGTGCGTCTCCAGCCACAAGTTCTACGGCACCTGGGGCGACCCGCGCCCCTGGCAGGACGCGCTCCACACGGAGCTGCGGGCACGTGGCAAATGCTGGTTGCAGTGGCAGCAGGTCGCCGGGCAACGGCTGCTGCTGGTGGGGGCCCGCAAGGCCGACCCGCCCACCCTGCCCGTCTCACGCCACGCCTCTCCCGCGAGTGCCGCCGGCCGGAAGCCCCCGCCCCGCGCGGCTGCCGCCCGCCGCCTCGCGGTCGACCTGCTGCCCCCCGTGATGACCCGCGCGCTCCGCCGCGCCCGCCGCTGACCGTTTCCCTCCGCCGTCACCGCCCGCCCTTCGCACCGACGGTCGGCGCGGGCGGGCGCGGGCCGCGGTCGCGGCGGGAAGGAGGCCGTTGGCGGTTGAAGGACGCAGTGCCGGGCAGGTCGGCTGGTCAGCGCAGAGCCTGCCTGACCCGGGTACGCAGCGTCTCGTCCGCAATGGTCTCGGCGTCGCGCCACGCTGCTGCGGTGACCTCCTCGGTCTGGAGCTCGCCGACACCGGCCGAGGTGCGACCGCCGACATCGAACAGCACGACGGGGCGGCCTGCGGCGCGCGTCTCGATATACCGCACGGCGCGGTCGGTGTCCGAGAACAGCTCACGCGAGAGCGTGTCGCATGCGTGCCCCTCCGCCTCGACCTCGTGCCGCGCCTCGGCCCGTACGGACTTCGGCTTGGGCAACACAGCCCGCAGATCCGTCACGCTCGCCACGCTGCGTACGAACGCAGGGCGCTCCGGGAGCAGTCCCCACGCAGGAGCAGTACCGGGCCCTCGAGCTTCCCAGCAGTCTGCCGGTGTTGCGCACCCTGCGCGTCGTGTACAGCGATCATGAGCGTGCCATCGAGGCGACCGTCATGGCCAAAGCCGGCCATCTCTACGAACTGCAGTACGAGTTCACACCGGAGTGACAGGCCGCCGGGGGGCGGAGTCGGGTTTCAGCACAGGTGGCGTTCGGCGGCCAGGGGGTCGGCGGGGATGCGCAGGTGGGTGCGGGACCAGGAGCCGGTGAGGTTGGACCAGAAGCGGTCGGCGGTCAGCGGGGCGCGGGTGGAGGCGAGGAGGTCGGGGAGGGGGCCGCAGGTGAGGGCGTGGCGGGCGGCCGCCACCCGGCGCGGGTCGACGCCTGATGGAACCGGTGTGCCCGGTGCCGTCAGATCGGCGACGACCCACGCGCGGTCGAGCGGCTTCTCGTGTCCGGCCTTGGCGTGGGCGGTCGGTTCGGTGTGGGCGCCGAGCGGGTTGCCGAGGCCGAGCAGGTCGACGACGATCCCGTCCAGCGGGAGGACGGCCCCGGCCAGGCCCAGCCGTGCCTCCGCGCCGCCCACCGGTGCCCGTACGTGCGGCGCCATCCGCACCAGGGGGTATCCGGCGTCGTGGGGCAGCCGCAGCACCAAGGTGTGCTCGCCCTCGCGGACGGCGCGCTGGGCCACCTGCGTGAAGGCGCGGGGCGCCGCGACGTGGTCGTGCTGGCTGACGGGGTGCCGCGCGCCGAGGGCCTGCTGGTAGATGCTGTGCGAGTCGAAGATGATCCGACCGTCGTCGGGGCTCTCCAGCGGTGGGCGGAACGCGAGGAGGCAGGCGAGGCCCCAGACGCCCACTGCTGAGGCCAGCGCCGCCGCCGCGCGTCCGTACGGCAGCAGAAAGGCCGGCAGCAGCATCAGGAAGAGTCCGGGCAGGATCATCCGGCCGTGCATGAAGTCACCGCCGACCTTCACGACGAAGAGCACCGACAGCGCTCCGGTCACCACGGGGGCCGCGACCAGGGCGGCGTCCGCGGTGCGTACCGGTTGCGTCGACCATCCGCGGGCGCGGCGGGCCAGCTCCCGCAGGCCGAAGGCGGCGAGGAGGCCGAGCGGTACCCACAGGGCGTACGGGTGGAGGGTGTTGACCAGATAACCCCAGCCGTACTCCCACTGGGTGCCGGAGGCCTCCTTGGCGATGGCCGGGAGCGGGACGAGTACGCCGTAGTAACCGGCGCGGAAGAGCTCGTACGCGAGGGGCAGCGCCATGGCCGCGCCGGCCCAGCCGAGGGTGATGCGCGGCGTGGGGCGCCACATCAGCCACAGCGCGGCCAGGAAGACCGCGCTGACCAGGGTGAGGTCCGGCCGCACGAGCGGGCCCAGGCCGAGTGCGAACGCGATGGCGGGCAGCGCCCGGCCACCGGGTGCGGCTCGGTGGGGTGCGGCCTGGTCGGTTGCGGTTCGGTCGGGTGTGGTCCGGTCGAGTCCGGCCCGCGCCCGGACCAGCAGCCACCAGCAGCCGCCGAGATAGGTGAAGGTGAGCCCGGTCTCCAGTCCGGAGGTCGCGTAGTCCCAGGTCGCGCACAGCGGAAGCAGTACCAGCACGCCCGCGGGCAGCAGGGCGCCGGCGGGGTGGCGGAGGCGGATCATACGGCGGGTGCCGTCCAGGGCGAGCAGGAATCCCGCCACGGTGAGCAGCAGTCCGAGGGCCACGGCGAGCCGGAGCGGGTCGTCCACTCCGGGTACGGTGCTGCCGGCCGCGAGCAGCCATTGCCACAGGGTCCCGGTGGAGGTCTCGACCCGCTCGCCGACGTTGTAGACGGGGCCGTTGCCGGCGAGGATCTGGCGCACGGTGCGGGTGTAGATCAGCGCGTCGTCGTTGGTCCAGCGGTGCCGGTACCCCAGAACGAGGACTGCCGCGCCGCACGCGGCGACGGCGAGCGCGTTCCAGCGCTGGACCAGCGTGCCGGGCAGGCCGAATGCCCGCGGCCCCTCGGCCGGTTGGGGGACGGGGATCTCATCGGAGCTGGACATACCGCCACCTTCCCTCCGGCTCCGTCGGGCCCCTCGGGTGCGGCGCGCCGCCCGGGTGCCGCTCACCCGGCTGGCGGACGTGGGCTGCGGGGCAGCGGGCGGAGTCCACGCCGCGCGCGGCGCGCCGGTCGCCTCACACGCCGGGGGCGTCGCCATCCTCGGCCTCGGACCCCGAACGATTCTCCCGTCCAGGACCCGAACGTCCGCTCGCCCCGGGCGCCGAACGATCACCCGGCCCGGATCCCGTACGTCCGCCCGTCCCGGACCCCGCGACCGCCTGCCCGTCCCGCACCGGGACAGAAAGCGAGCCCTCATGTCCACCGCCGACGCGACCCCCACTCCGGCCACTCCGGCCCCGGCTTCCGCCTCTTCCTTCCGTCCCCCGCACCACACCCGCCTCGGCGGGTTTCGGGCCATGCCCGGTGCGCAGGTCTCCGAGCAGGCCGTCGTCGGAGACGGCAGCACCGTGTGGGAGCTCGCACAGGTGCGCGAGAACGCTGAGCTCGGCGCGGAGTGCGTGGTCGGCCGCGGTGCCTACATCGGTGCGGGCGTCCGCATCGGGGCGCGCTGCAAACTGCAGAACCACGCCCTCGTCTACGAGCCCGCCGTGCTGGGGGACGGCGTCTTCGTGGGGCCCGCCGTCGTGCTCACCAACGACCGGGCCCCGCGGGCGGTGGACCCGGACGGTGCGCTCAAGCAGGCGGGCGACTGGGAGGCGGTGGGCGTCACGGTCGCCGAGGGGGCCTCGCTGGGCGCCCGGTCGGTGTGTGTGGCCCCGGTACGGATCGGCCGCTGGGCGATGGTGGCCGCGGGCGCCGTGGTGACGGCCGACGTGCCCGACTTCGCCCTCGTGGTGGGGGTGCCGGCCCGCCGTATCGGCTGGGTGGGCCGGGCGGGGCTGCGGCTGCGTGCGCTGCCGGGGCGGCCCGGGGAGTGGGAGTGCCCGCGGACGGGTGCGCGGTACGCCGAAGAGGGCACGCGGGAGGGCGCGCAGGGGGCCGAGGCGTCCGCGGCCACCGTCACGCTCCGCGAGGAAACGCCCATGAGGTGACGCGGTGTGGAGATCGCAGCCCTCGGCCGGGGCGCTTGCGTAGGCGATTCGGGTGATTCGTACGCAAATCATGCAAGAGAGCGGTCGAATCAGGGTCCACATAGGGATGAATCTGCCGGGGGTACCGGAGGGCACATCCGCCATGCAAGGGCTGCGAAAAGACATCATTCCGGCTGCCGAGCCCACGCTCGCCAGGTCGACCGTACCGGCCGCCAAACCCGTGATCGGGGACGACGAGGTGGCCGCCGCCGTGCGGGTGCTGCGCGACGGCCGCGTGGTGCAGGGCCCAGAAGTGGCGGCGTTCGAGGAGGAGTTCGCGGCGCTGGTCGAGGGCCGCCCGTGCGTCGCCGTGAACTCGGGCACCTCCGCGCTGCACCTGGCGCTGCTCGCGCTCGGCATCGGGCCGGGCGACGAGGTGGTGGTCCCCTCCTTCTCGTTCGCCGCGACGGCCAACGCGGTGCGGCTGGCCGGGGCCGATCCCGTCTTCGCGGAGATCGACCCGGACACCTTCTGCCTCGACCCGGACGCCGCCGCCGAGGCCGTCGGTCCGCGGACGGCCGCGCTGATGCCGGTGCATCTGTACGGCCATCCGGCGCCGATGGGCCGGCTGACCCAGCTCGCGCAGCGGCACGGGCTGGCCGTCGTCGAGGACGCCTGCCAGGCGCACGCGGCCGCGCTGCACGGCCGCCCGGTGGGTGCCTTCGGCGACGCGGCGTGCTTCAGCTTCTACCCCACCAAGAACATGCACACCCTGGAGGGCGGGCTGGTCGTCGTCCCCGACGCGGAGCGGGCCCGCACCCTGCGGCTGCTGCGCAACCAGGGCATGGAGCAGCGGTACGAGAACGAGATCGTCGGCGCCAACATGCGGATGACCGACGTGGCGGCGGCCATCGGCCGGGTGCAGCTGGAGCGGCTGCCGGAGTGGACCGAACAGCGCCGCACCAACGCCAAGGCGCTCGACGCGGGGCTGACCGGGGGACTGGTCACCCCGCTGGTGGCCGACGGCGCCCGGCACGTCTACCACCAGTACACGGTCCGGGTGCCCGGCGGAGCCGCCGTTCGGGACGCGGTGCAGCGCGAGTTGCAGGCCGCCGGTGTGGGGTGCGCCGTCTACTACCCGACACCCATCCACCGGTTGAAACCGTACGCGCACCTGGGCGCCGATCTCCCGGTCACCGACCAGGCCGCCGCCGAGGTGCTCTCCCTTCCCGTACACCCCTCGCTCACCCCGGGCGACCTGGACCAGATCGTTGCGGCCGCCAACAGCGCGGCGAGCACGGCGGGAGTGATCCGATGACGGCGATAAGAGCGACGGCGGCGACGAAGGCCCCCGTGGCGCCCACGGCCAACGCCCCCAAGACCGCCGTGCCCCCGGTGGCGTACGGTCCCGGGACCGGCACCGTGGCGCCCGTACCGGCCGAGCAGTCCGTCGGGCACCGGCCCGAGGGGACGCGGCTGCGTGCCGGGCTGGTCGGGCTGGGCGCGATGGGCCGCAACCACGCGCGGATCCTCTCCTCGTTGGAGGGCGTGGAGTTCGTCGGCGCCGTCGACCCGGCGGGTGATCCGCACGGCAGCGTCCCGGCCGTGTGCGGCGTGCCGGTGCTGTCCGAGGTGGCCGACCTGCTGGCGCTGGGCGTGGACTACGCGGTGGTCGCCTGCCCGACGGCGCTGCACGAGGCGGTCGGTCTCCAGCTCGCCGCGCACGATGTGTGCGCGCTCATCGAGAAGCCGCTGGCGCACACGCCGCAGGCTGCGCGGCGGCTGGTGGACGCCTTCGAGGAGCGCGGGCTGGTGGCGGGGGTCGGTCATGTGGAGCGGTTCAATCCGGCACTCCAGCAGCTGCGGGCGCGGCTGGAGGCCGGGGAGCTGGGGGAGGTCTTCCAGGTCGTCACCCGCCGGCAGGGCCCCTTCCCGCACCGCATCGCCGACGTGGGAGTGGTCAAGGATCTGGCCACCCACGACATCGACCTGACGAGCTGGATCACCGGGCAGGCCTACGCCTCGCTGGCGGCACGTACCGTCTCCAAGAGCGGCCGGGAGCACGAGGACATGGTCGCGGTCGTCGGCTCACTGACCGACGGGACGATGGTCAGCCACCTGGTGAACTGGCTCAGCCCGCTCAAGGAGCGCTTCACCGCCGTCACCGGGGAGCGGGGCTGCTTCGTCGCCGACACCCTCACCGCCGATCTGACCTTCCACGCCAACGGCGCCGTGGCCACCGAGTGGGAGGCGCTGCGGGCCTTCCGCGGTGTGGCCGAGGGGGACACCGTGCGGTACGCCTTCGCCAAGCGCGAGCCGTTGCTCGTCGAGCACGAGCGGTTCCGCGACGCGGTACGCAACGGTACGGGGCAGGGGAGCGGCATCGTCACGGCCCGCGAGGGGCTGCGGACGGTGCAGGTGTCGGCCGCCGTGCTGGAGTCGGCGGACGAGGCGGCCCCGCTGATGGACGGCGCACGGGACGCGGCCCCGCTGGTCGAGCCCCTGGAACCGGTCGAGCGCATGGCGCCCGTCGAGCCACTGGCGCCCGCTGAGCGCATGGAGCCTGTCGACCGTGTGGCAGCCGCCGAGGCCGTCGAGGTCCCCCGCGAGCCCGTCGAGGTGACCCCCACCCGCACCGAGCGCACCGCCCCCACCGCCGCGGAGCACACAGCATGAAGCAGACGCACCGCATCATCCGGCGCCGGACGGCGCGCGGCAGCAAGGCCCCGGAAGCGCCCGACGCGGCCGAGGGGCGGATGGGCGAGAGCGCGGCGCGTACCGGGGACGAGCGCCCCCGGGGGCGGCCGCGGCTGGCGGTCGTCGTCGGCAACACCATCACGGGCGACTCCCGGGTGCAGAAGACCGCGATCGCCGCGGCCAGGGCGGGCTGGGACGTGACGCTGATCGGCCGCAGTCCCTCCAAGCGGCGCGAGGAGTCGGTGCTCGGTCCCGTCCGCGTCATCAAGGTGCCGGTCTCGGCGCACATGCGGGCCGTGGTGGCGGCCGAGTGCCGCCGCCCCCAGCTGCGCAGCCGCCTCACCCAGTTCGGACTGCCCGACGACTCCGCCTGGGTACGGGCGCGCGCCGCGCACGCCGCGTGGGTGCGCGAGCAGACGGCGCGCGTGGGCTGGCTCGGCGCGCCCTCGGGCGGACGGCCCGCGCCGCAGGGACTGCGCACACCGGAGGCGCTGCCGTCCGCGCTCGCCCGGCAACTGGCCCGGGAGGCCCTCAAGGGGTGGGTGCGGGCTCGCCGGTACGCGCACAAGGGCCGCGGGCGCGCCTACCAGTGGGAGCGCCGCCGGGCCGCCGGGCCGCCGAAACCGACCGGTGACTGGCGCGTCGACTGGCCCGAACTCCTCGACATCGACCTGGCGTTCGGCCCGGTCATCGAGGAGATCGAGCCGGACGTCATCCACGCCAACGACCATCTGATGATCGCCGTGGGCGCGCGCAGCGCCGCCCGGCTGCGCGCCCGCGGGGTGCCCACCCGCTGGCTGTACGACGCGCACGAGTACGTCCGCGGTGTGGAGTGGCCGGACGCGGTGCGGGCCGGCGCCTTCCCCGGAGTGGAGGAGGAGTTCATCCGCAGGGCGGACGCCGTGGTCACCGTCTCCGGGGAGCTGGCGGGCATTCTGCGGGAGGCCTACGCGCTGCCCGCCGAGCCGCTGGTCGTCGCCAACGCACCGGTACGCGAGACCGTCAGCGCCTGCGCCGGGGAGCGCGTCTCGGTGCGGGACGCCTGCGGGCTGGGCCCGGATGTGCCGCTGCTCGTCTACGCCGGGTGGATCGGCCCCGAGCGCGGCCTGGACACCGCTGTGGAGGGCCTGGCCCAGCTGCCGCACGCGCATCTGGCGCTGGTCGCGGGCAAACAGAACGCGACCCTCCAGGGGCTGCTGGCTCGCGCCGACGAGCTCGGCGTCCGGCAGCGGGTGCATGTGGTGCCGTATGTGCCGCAGGAGCAGGTGCCCGACTACCTCTCCTCGGCCGACCTCGGTGTGATCTGCTTCCGGCACGTGCCCAACTGCGAGATCTCGCTGCCCACCAAGGCGGCCGAGTATCTGCACGCCGGACTGCCGGTGATCACCAGCGGGGTGCGGACGCTGCGCAGCTTCGTCGAACGCACCGGCGTCGGCGAGGTGTACGTCACCGAGGACGTGCCCTCCTTCGTCGCGGCCGTGCAGCGCGGACTCGCCCAGCGGAGCACCCTGGCCGCGCGGATCACCGAGCCGCTGCTGCGGGAACTGTCCTGGGAGCAGCAGTCCGCCGGGCTGCTGGACCTCTACGAGCGGCTCGCGGGCCAGGCGGCCGCCGCCCGGCTCGCGCCCCGCAGCGTGCCGTGGTCGGCCTCCGAGCAGCCCGGTCTGGGCGCCCCGGGGCGGGCGGCGGCGCCGGAGCCGGCCACCCCCGGTGGTGTCCCCGCCGGTTGGCGGTCGCTGGACAGCACCCCGGTGCGGCTCGGCATGGGCTGCGCCAACTCGGCCGGCCAGCTGGCCGGGTTCGCGCGGGCGCTGTGCGAGCGGCGCCAGGACCTGTCGGCCGAGGTGGTGATGCACACCCACGACCAGAGCGTCATCTACCCCGCCGACATCTACGCGATCGGCGAGCGCACCGGTGACCTGGGCTTCCAGCTCGACCGGGCGCGCCGCGTCCTGGGCTCCTACACGCACTACCTGGCCGACTCCTTCACCCCGGCGCTGGGCAGACTCAACGGCGGCCACATCCAGGACGACCTGCCCTCCCTGTCAGCGGCCGGGATCAAGGTGGCGCTGCTGGCGCACGGCAGCGACGTCCGCGACCCGCAACGGCATATGAGCCGCTACGAGAACTCGCTCTTCCACGCGGCGGACGAGGCGATCCTGCGGGCGCTGGCGAAGAAGAGTGCCCGCAACCGGCGGATGGCGGCGCAGAGCGGGCTGCCGCAGTTCGTGACCACCCCCGATCTGCTGGAGGAGCTGCCCGGCGCGCGCTGGGCCCCGCTGGTGGTCGACGTCGACGGCTGGACGAGCGAGCGCCCCGCCATGGAGCGGGCACGCCCCGTGGTGGTGCACGCGCCCTCCAAACGCTGGACCAAGGGCACCGAGCAGGTGGTGCCGGTGCTGGAGGAGATGGACCGGCGGGGCCTGATCGAGTTCCGGATGGTGACCGGGGTGCCCTGGGTGGAGGTGCAGGAGCTGGTCAAGGAGGCGGACATCGTCGTCGACCAGTTCGCGGTGGGCACCTATGGCACGTTCGCCTGCGAGGGGATGGCCGCGGGCAGGCCGGTCATCGCCTTCCTGGACGAGCGGCTGCACCGGTCGGTCGGTATCCGGCCGCCCATCGTCAACGCCACCCCGGCCACGCTGCGCGGCGCGGTCGAATCCCTGCTCGACGACCGGGATCTGGCGATGCGGACGGCGCAGGAGTCCGCCGAGTACGTGCGTACCTACCACGACGGCACCTATACGGCCGATGTACTGGACGGCTTCCTGCGCTGAGGCCGCAGCGGCCGGCAGCCGACAACAGAGAGGGGAAGCCGTGGAGTTCGACAGCGGCCCCGGGACGAGCGACACCCCGGCACCGGAGCGGTCCACCGGGCGGCGGGGCCGGATCGTGATGCTGGTGTGCAACGGGGTGGTCGGTGACTCCCGGGTGCAGAAGACCGCCCGCTCGGCCGCCGAGGCCGGGTGGGAGGTGACGCTGCTGGGCCGGTCCCCCGACGGGCGGCCCGCCTCCTGGCGCCTCGGTCCGGCCCACGTACGGCTGCTGCCGGTACCCACCCCGCTGGCGCACCCGCCCCGCACGGCGCGCCGCCCGTTGCTGACCCGGCCGCTGGCCTACCGGCCGGGCACCGCGCCCTACCGGGTGCAGCGGGTCAAGGCGTGGCGCGACGAACTGCGCACCCGGCGCGCCGCGCTCACCGCCGGAGCCGCCGCCACCGGAGCCCTCGCCCGCAGCCGCCGCCCGTCCCCCGTGGCGCTCCCCCGTGCCGCCGCCCGGCTCGTCCGGCCGTACGCCGCCGCCCGGCTCGCGCTGCCGCGCGCCGCGGCCCGGCTCGTCCAG
Source organism: Streptomyces sp. B15 (assembly GCF_018070605.1). Taxonomy (NCBI): domain Bacteria; kingdom Bacillati; phylum Actinomycetota; class Actinomycetes; order Kitasatosporales; family Streptomycetaceae; genus Streptomyces; species Streptomyces sp. B15. The sequence goes on along the minus strand of NZ_JAGPXJ010000006.1, from coordinate 91,593 downwards.
CGCTGGGTCGGCTTCCGTACCCGCCAGCTCGACCGCAGGACCGCGCTGCGCGGCACCGGCACACTGCTGGACCGCGCGGCGGTGGCCTGGTGGCAGCGCACCCTCAAGGAGCGCTGCTGGCGCCGGCTGTGGCCGAGCCTCTACGACTTCGAGCTGGCCTACGGCCGGGTGGTGGACGAGCTGCGGCCGGACATCATCCACGCCCACGACTTCCGGATGCTGGGCGTGGGCGCCCGCGCCAAGGTCCGTGCGGCGGCCGAGGGGCGGCCGGTGAAGCTGGTGTGGGACGCGCACGAGTACCTGCCCGGCGTCCGGCCCTGGCAGAACGATGCGCGGTGGCTGCCGGCCCATCTGGCGCACGAGCGCGAGTACGTGCCCTGCGCGGACGCCGCCGTCACGGTGTCGGGCACCCTCGCGGCGCTGCTGCGCAGCTCCCACCGGCTGGCCGAGGAGCCCACCGTCGTCCTCAACGCCCCGGAGCAGCACACCACCCGCCGCAGCTCGTGCGAGGCGCGTCGCGAAGCGGGAGAGAGCGCCGCCGACAGCGCCGTGCCGAGTCTGCGCGCCCTGTGCGGCATCGACACCGACACACCGCTGGTCGTCTACAGCGGTGCCGCCGCGCCGCAACGCGGTCTGGACACGATGGTGGAGGCGCTGCCCGCGCTGCCCGGGGTGCACACGGCGCTGGTCGTCCCCAAGCCCGCCGCCGGGTATCCGCGTGAGCTGCGGGCGCGGGCGGCGGCGCTGGGGGTGGCCGAGCGGCTGCATGTGCTGCCGTACGTGCCCTACTGGCAGGTGGTTCCCTTCCTCGCCGAGGCGGACGTAGGCGCGATTCCGCTGCACCACTGGACGAACCACGAGATCGCGCTGATCACCAAGTTCTTCGAGTACGCGCACGCCCGGCTGCCGCTGGTGGTCAGTGACGTCAAGACGATGGCGGCCACCACCTTGGAGACCGGGCAGGGCGAGGTCTTCCGCGCCGAGGACACCGCCGACTACGTACGCGCCGTGCGGGCGGTGCTCGACGACCCGGAGCGCTACCGCGCGGCCTACGAGCGCCCCGGGCTGCTGGAGCGGTGGACCTGGGAGGCACAGGCCCGCACCCTCGACCGGATCTACACCCAGCTGCTCCAGTCGGCGGCCCAGGAGCGGCGGGACCATCAGGAACAGCCAGAAGGAGACCGGAATGCGGATCTGTGTGGTGGCGCTCGGGAAGATCGGACTGCCGCTGGCCGTCCAGTTCGCGGCCAAGGGACATCGCGTGACGGGCGCGGACACCGACGCGCGGGTGGTGGCGAGCGTCAACGACAAGGTGGTGCCGTTCCCCGGTGAGGCGGGACTGGACGAACGGCTGGCCGAAGCGGTCGAGGCGGGGCGGCTGTCGGCGACGACGGACACCACGGAGGCCGTCGCCGACGCGGAGGCCGTGGTCGTGGTCGTACCGCTGTTCGTCGACGAGCGGGGCACGCCCGACTTCCGTGCGATGGACGCCGCGACCCGTGCCGTCGCCGCCGGGCTGCGCCCCGGCGCCCTGGTCAGCTATGAGACGACGCTGCCGGTCGGCACCACCCGCGACCGTTTCGCGCCGATGCTCGGCGAGGGCTCGGGGCTGCTGCCGGAGCGGGACTTCTCGCTGGTCTTCTCACCCGAACGGGTCTTGACCGGGCGGGTCTTCGCCGATCTGCGCCGCTACCCCAAGCTGGTCGGCGGCATCGGCCCGCACTCGGCCAAGGACGGTGTGCGTTTCTACGAGTCCGTCCTGGACTTCGACGTCCGCGAGGAGCTGCCCCGGCCCAACGGGGTGTGGGACCTGGGTTCGGCGGAGGCCGCCGAGCTGGCGAAGCTGGCCGAGACGACCTACCGGGACGTCAACATCGCGCTGGCCAACCAGTTCGCCCGGTTCGCCGACCGGTCCGGTGTGGACATCGAGGCCGTCATCGACGCCTGCAACACCCAGCCCTACAGCCACATCCACCGCCCCGGCATCGCCGTGGGCGGCCACTGCATCCCCGTCTACCCGCGTATGTATCTGTGGAACGACCCGGCGGCGGCCGTCGTACGCGCCGGGCGCGAGACCAACGAGGCCATGCCCGAGCACGCCGTCGACCTGCTCGCCGACGCCTACGGCGATCTGAGCGGGGCCGAGGTGCTGGTGCTGGGCGCCGCCTACCGGGGCGGGGTGAAGGAGACCGCGTTCTCCGGCGTCTTCCCCACGGTGACGGCGCTGCTGGCGCGGGGAGCGCGCCCCTACGTCTCCGACCCGCTGTACGAGCCGCACGAGCTGGCCGACATGGGGCTGCGCCCGCACACCGGCCAGCGGGTGACCGCCGCCGTCGTCCAGACCGACCACCCGGCCTACCGGGAGCTGTCCGCCGACCAGCTGCCGGGCGTCCGGGTGCTGGTCGACGGCCGCCGCGTCACCGACCCGGCGCTGTGGGCGGGCGTGCGCCGGGTGGTCATCGGGGACGGTGCCGGGCGAGGGGTGGTGCGCGCATGACCACCGGGCCCGGGCCCGGCCCGGACCGCCCGGACGTCAGTGTCGTCGTCCCCGTCCACAACACGATGCCGTACCTCACCCGCTGCCTGTCCTCCCTCGTCGAGCAGACGCTCGGACGGCGGCGGACCCAGGTGATCGTCGTCGACGACGGCTCGACCGACGGCAGTACCGAGGAGATCGAACGCTTCACCGCCCTGCACCCCGGTCTGTTCACCACCGTGCGGCAGCCCAACTCGGGCGGCCCGGCCGCCCCCTGCAACCGGGGCCTGGAGCTGGCCGCCGGGCGCTACGTCTTCTTCCTCGGTGCCGACGACCATCTGGCGCCCGTGGCCCTGGAGCGCATGGTCACCATGGCCGACAACTGCCGCTCGGACGTGCTGCTGTGCAAGATGGTGCCGATCGGCGAACGCACCGTCCCCACCGGTGTGTTCAGCCGCACGGCACCGGTCATCCGGCTGGTCGGCGACGGGCTGCCGTGGGCGCTGTCCAACACCAAGCTGTTCCGCCGCTCCCTGATCGAGGAGCACGGCATCCGCTACGACGAGTCCATGCCCGCCTTCAGCGACCAGCCGTTCGTGCTGGAGGCGTGCGTACGCGCCGCCCGGATCTCCGTACTGGCCGACGAGCCGTACTACTTCGCCGTCCGCCGCACCGACTCCAGCAACATCACCTTTCGCGCCGGCCCCGCGACCCGGCTCGGCTGCGCGGGGCGGCTCTTCGAGGCCACCTGCCGTTTCCTGGCCCCCGGGCCGCTGCGGGACGCCTTCCACAAACGCCACTTCCACGTCGAACTCTTCCAGCTGTTCGGCGCGGACTTCGGCGCGCTCCCGCCCCAGGAGCGGGAGGCGGTCTGCACGGGCGCGGCCCGGCTGATCGGCGCCTACGGCGACGGGGTGCTGGAGCGGATCGATCCCCGCCGTCGCCGGACCCTGGAGCAGGCCTGGCGCGGCGATGTGGCCGCGCTGTGCGCGGAGATCGCCGCCGACCCGGCGCGCACTCCCCGCCCGCCGACGGTCGGCCGCTTCCCCGCCGTGCGGCGCCTGATGGCGGCGATGCTGGACTGACGGCCCGCGGCTGGGCGAGCAGCTGACCGCGCGCCGTGCGGGCGCGGTCAGCTGAAGGGCTCCGGGGCGACGCCCAGGTCGCGGGCCTGCTCGGACGCCGCCACGGCGGCCTCCGCCTCCTGCGGGGTGGGCGCCCGGCGCCGCTCCTCCGGCGGAAGCAACGGCGGCAGGCTCGAAGAGGGCTCCCCCAGCAGCACGCGGCGGACGACGCGCTCGGCGGCGTGGCCGTCGTCCCAGGGGCAGAAGCGGGCGCGGAAGGCGCGCCGCAGGGCGCGGGCCTCCGGGCCGCACCAGGTGCCGCTGCGGAAGACCGCCGTCAGCTCGTCCTCGGTGCGGGTGACGGGGCCGGGCGTCTCGCCGGGGCGGCCGGAGAGCAGATCGAAGTAGACGCCGCGGGTGTCGCGGTAGCTCTCCCAGTCGGGGGCGTGGATCACCAGCGGCCGGTCGAGGTCGGCGTAGTCGAACATCAGCGACGAGTAGTCCGTGACCAGCGCGTCCGCCGCCAGGCACAGGTCCTCGACCGACGGATGGCGGGAGACGTCCCGCACCAGTCCGCGGGTGTGCAGGTCGCGCAGCACGCTGTCCCGCCCGTAGTAGTAGTGCGTACGCACCAGCAACACGTACTCCTCGCCCAGCCCCGCGCTCAGCCGCTCCAGGTCAAGGTGGGGGACGAACCCCTTGCGGTAGTCGCGGGCCGTGGGCGCGTACAGCAGGGCGATCCGGCCGCGCGGGATGCCCAGCCGGGCGCGGACGGCGGCGACCTCCTCGGCGGTGGCGGAGGCGTAGCGGTCGTTGCGCGGATAGCCCGCCGGCAGATCCTCGTAGCCGCAGGGGAAGACGCGGTCCCACACCTCGGCCGAGTGCGGGTTGGAGGTGACGCTCACATCCCAGCGGCCCGCCCGGCGCAGCAGCCTGCCGAAGTCCATCTGGGCCGCGGCCGGGTACGGCTGCTGGTCCAGGCCCATCGTCTTGAGCGGGGTGCCGTGGTGGGTCATCACATGCACCTGGCCCGGCCGCTTCACCAGATGGTCGGGGAAGTTGACGTTGTTGACGAAGTACCGGGCGCGCGCCAGCATCCGCCAGTAGCGCCGCGAGCCGGGCACCACATGGTCGGTGCCGGGCGGCAGGGAGGGGACGGCGTCCTGGCGGACGACCCACACGCTGCGCAGGTGCGGCGCCAACTCGCGCGCCTTGGCCTCGATCGCCTGCGGATTGCAGGCCGGCCCGCGGTTCCAGTACGCGGAGTAGACGGCCACGTCCGGATAGAGGGGCAGCAGCCGCTGGAGGGCGTAGTAGAGGCCGTGGTGGGCGCGGGCGAGCGGGGGGCGGGCCGCGCGGGCGCAGCGTCGGGCGAGCCCGGCCGTGCGGCGCAGCGACTCTCGCGCGGCGAACAGGGCGTAGGCGTTGTGGGCGAGCAGCCGGCAGTCGCGGGCCCGGTGGCGCGGCGGTGTGAAACCGCGCGGCACGTGTGTGCGGTAGAGGCGGGCGGCCTCCCGGAAGAAGGCGCGCCGGTCGGCGGGCCGTACCCGTTCGCGGTGCCGTATGCAGAAGATCAGGTGCGAGACGGCCCGTTCGAACAGCAGCGGGCGGTGTGCCGCCAACTCCGGCCGGCGCTCCAGGAAGGCGAACAGGGAGGCGTACTGCGGGAAGATGTCGAAGTGCCGGCGCCCAGGGGAGCGGGTGATGGCGCCCTGGTGCCGCTGCCGGTAGTCGACGCAGACGTGCGGCAGGCAGCCGATGGACCCGGCGCACACCAGTGCCTCGTTCGACAGCGGAGCGTCCTCGTACAGTCCGGGCTCGAAGCGGAAACCCTCGCGCAGATAGAACGTGCGCCGGTAGGCCTTGTTCCAGGCGACGTGGAAGAGCGTGAGCAGTTCGGGGTTCTCCGCCACGGTGAAGGTCTGGGTGCCGACCGCCGCCAGTTGTTCGCCGTACGAGCTGGCCTCGGTGTGTCCGTCCCAGTAGGAGCGCTGGTGGTCGAAGATCAGCACGTCCGGGCCGCCACAGGAGGCCAGCTGGCGGTCGATCGCGGCGAGCGCGCCCGGCAGATAGCTGTCGTCGCTGTCGAGGAAGAGCAGATAGTCGCCGCACGCGTGCTCGACGCCGATGTTGCGGGCCGGCCCCAGTCCGCCGTTCTCGGGCAGGTGCAGCACCCGCATCCGCGGATCGCGCGCCGCGTACTCGTCGAGTATCGCGCCGCTGTGGTCGGGCGAGTGGTCGTCGACGGCTATGAGTTCGAGGTCGGTGAAGGACTGGCCGAGTACCGAGTCGAGACACTCGCGCAGGTAGCCCTGGACCTTGAACACCGGTACGACGACGCTGAAGCGGGGCATGACCACCAGTCCTTCGCTGCGAGAGGGGCAAGAGGCGTCAGTTGTGCGGGGGAGGCGGGACCGGGAGCGTCCGGCGCCCCCGGCGTGGGGGCGGGCCGCCGCTCGTCGAGCGGTACGACCGGGGGCATCTCCCCGCCGAAGTCCCCCGCTCTCCGGCCGGTAGCGCCCCCGGGGGAAGGGGCCGACGCCGAGAGGACTCGGCCGCGCACGGCGGGCGGGCCCGCGCCGAGGAAGACGTGCCGCACCACGCGTTCGGCCGCGTGCCCGTCGTCCCAGGGGCAGAACCGGCGGCGGAAGGCGGCGCGCCGGGCGCGGGCGTGCTCGGTGGCGTGGGCGCCGGTCGCCAGGAGGTCGATCAGTTCGTCCTCGTGGCGCGCCACGGGACCCGGCGCCATGGCCGTGATGTCGAAGTAGGTGCCGCGCGCCGCCCGGTAGGCCTCCTGGTCGGGGGCGTGGATCACCAGCGGCCGGTCGAGGTTGGCGTAGTCGAACATCAGGGACGAGTAGTCGGTGACCAGTACGTCCGAGGCCAGGCACAGCTCCTCGACCGAGGGGTGGGCCGTCACATCGATCAGCCCTCCGGGCGGCTCGCACGGCAGGTCCTCGCCGGCGTGGAGGGGGTGCGAGCGGAACAGGAGGACGTAGGAGGGGCCCAGCGCGGCCACCAGCCGGGCCAGATCGGGCCAGGGCTGCCGACCGCGCTGGTAGTCGCGGTGGGTGGGCGCGTACAGCACGGCCGTCACCCGGTCGGGGATGCCCAGTTCGGCGCGGATACGGGCCACGTCGGCGGCGGTCGCGGTCCGGAAGATGTCGTTGCGTGGTTGGCCGAACTCCAGCGTGGTGTACGGCGAGGGGTAGGCGCGCTCCCACACCAGTGTGGAGTGCGGGTTGGCGGACAGGCTGTAGTCCCAGCGGTCGGTGTGCTCCAGCAGCCGCGCGAAATCCGTGCCGCCTGCGCTGCCCATGCCGCTTGCGCCGCCCGTGTCGTCGCCGGCCTTGCCGTCCGCAGCCCCCATGCCGTCCGCTGCGGCCGGGTAGGCCATCAGGTCCAGGCCCATGTGCTTGAGCGGAGTGCCGCGGTGGGTCTGCACAAGGATCTGGCCGGGCCGTTTGCGGTAGCCGTGCGGGAGGTCGACATTGCTGACGAGGAACCGGGCGCGGGCGAGCGCCGACCAGTACGCCGCCGATCCCGGCCGGATGTGCCCTACGCCGGGCGGGAGGGTGTGCGCGTGGGCGGGGGTGCATATCCAGGCCGTGCGGATGTCCGGGACCAACTCGCGGGCCTTCGCCTCGATCGCCGCCGGGTTGCAGGAGTAGCCCCGGCCCCCGTACGCGTCGAAGACGGCCAGCCTCGGATCGAGCGGGCGGCGGCGCTGGAGGAGGTAGTGGCAGCGGAATATCGCCGTGCGCAGCCGGGAGCGCGCCGTGCGCAGCCGGGCGCCCAGCAGGCGGCGTGCCCGGCCGGTGTGCGAGAGCAGCCGGAAGGTGCGGTGCGCGCCGTATCGCACCAGCAGCCGCCGCAGCCGCCTGGCCGTGGTGTCGGGCGGGCCGACCGTGCCGGGAGCGGGCCGGTGGCGGCGGCAGTGCGAGCGGGCGCGGCGCAGGAACTCGGCGCGGGCCGTGCGGGGCAGTCTGCCGGGACTGCTGTGGATGGTGGCGAAGTGGTCGGTCATCCGCTGGTGCAGATGGGGCCGCCAGCGCTCCAGTTCGGGCCGCGTTCCGAGGAAGGCGAACAGCCGGTCGTACTGGTCGAAGACGTCGAAGTGGCGGCGTCCGGTGGTGGTCAGGATGCTGCCGCCGCGCCGCTGCCGGTAGTGCACGCAGACCCTGCCCAGCGTCGCGATGGTGCGCGCGGTGAGCAGGACGGGGAAGTTCCAGGGAGTGTCCTCGTAGGTACCGGGCGGGAAGGTCAGGTTCTCGCGGAGCAGGAAGTCGCGGCGGTAGGCCTTTGACCAGGGGAAGGCGGGCAGTCGCAGCAGTTCGGGCCGCTCGGCCAGGGTGCACACGGCCGGCCCCGCGTCGGGCCCCAGGAGAGGGGGGTGGGCGGCCGGCCCGAGGGAGCCGTCCCAGTAGGCGGGGGCGTAGTCGAACACCAGCACGTCCGGGTCGCTGGTCGCCGACAGCCGCTCGGCCAGCGCCCGCAGGGTGCCGGGCGCCATGGTGTCGTCGCTGTCGAGGTAGAGCACATAGTCGCCGCGGGCGCGTGCGGTGCCGGTGTTGCGGGCCGGACCCAGTCCGCCGTTCTGCGCCAGATGGATGACGGTCACCCGGGAGTCGGCGGCGGCGTAGGCGTCCAGGATCTCGCCGCTGGAGTCCGGGGAGTGGTCGTCGACGGCGATCAGCTCGAAGTCGCCGAAGCACTGCCCGAGCACGGAGTCGAGGCACTCGTGCAGATATGCCTGCACCTGGTGGACGGGCACGATCACGCTGAAACGAGGCATGGCCAATCCGCGGGGTCGACGGCCGGCTCCGCCTTACGGGCCGATTAATCTGATTTATCCCATATGTTGCGGGGGCCCACATCCCGGCGCGGCTCCCCGAAGGGGCGCGGGGAACTGCTCCCCCGGACTCCGTCCGGGCGGGGGTGCCCCCGGCCGGAGGCTGGGGGAGTGCCCCCACCAGCCACGAACAACCCGCATCCCGGATACCTCGGAAGGGGCAGCCCCTCAACCGGGCAGCCGCCGGAAGAGGGGGCGCGGCAGATGCCGCAGCACACTCATCACGGGTCCAAGTGCGGAGGGCACCCACACCGTCCGCGCCCGCCGCCGGACCCCGTGCTCGATCGCCTCCGCCACCGCGCTCGGCGTGGTGGCCAGCGGAGCCGGCGCCCGGCCCGCCGTCATCCGGGTGTGCACGAATCCGGGCCGTACGACCAGCACGTGCACCCCGCTGCCGTGCAGCGCGTCCCCGAGCCCCTGGGCGAAGGCGTCCAGACCCGCCTTGCTGGACCCGTAGATGAAGTTGGCGCGGCGGGCCCGCTCGCCCGCGACCGAGGAGAGCACCACCAGCGAGCCGTGGCCCTGGGCGCGCAGCGCCTTGGCGCACACCAGCCCGGAAGAGACGGCGCCGATGTAGTTCGTACGGGTGACGCGCACCGCTGCCATCGGGTCCTGCTCGTCGCCCTGCTGGTCGCCCAGTACACCGAAGGCGAGCAGGACGAGATCGATGTCGCCCTCCGCGAAGACCTTCTCCAGCACCTCCTCGTGGGTCTCGGGAGCGAGCGCGTCGAACGGGACCGTACGGACGGCGACCTCTGCGCCGTGCGCGGCGGCCTCCTCCCGCAGCCCGGCCGCCGCCGAGTCCAGCCCCGGTCCCGGCCGCCCGGCGAGCCGGACCGTGCGGACCCGGCGGGCCATGAGGCGGCGCACGGTCGCCAGCGCGATCTCGGACGTGCCGCCCAGCACGAGCAGCGACTGCGGGGAACCGAAGGCGTCCTTCATGGGTGCTCCTTGCACATTGGGGTCCCGCTCACAGCGACAGCCGCCGTGCCAGGTCCGAGGTGAAGTGGCCGCGCGGGTCCAGCCGGGCACGCAGCGCGCGGAAGTCGTCCAGCCGCGGGTACATGGCGGGCAGCAGTTCGGGCCGCATCCGTGCGTCCTTGGCCAGATACAGCCGTCCCCCGGCGACGGCGACCTCCTCGTCCAGCAGGTCGAGGAAGTCCGCCAGGCCGGGCAGCCCGGCCGGGACGTCCAGCGCCAGCGTCCAGCCCTCGGTGGGGAAGGAGAGCCAGCCCGGGTCCCCGGTACCGAACCGTTTGAGCACGGCGAGGAAGGAGGGGCACGAGCGGCGCGAGATGAGCCGCACGATGCGGCGCAGCGCGTCGTCGTGCTCGTGCCCGACCACGCACTGCCACTGCACGAAGCCCGCGCTGCCGTAGACCCGGTTCCAGTGCGGCAGCCCGTCCAGCGGGTGGAAGAACGAGGCGAGGCGCTGCAGCTCACCCCTCCGGCGGCGCGGCGCCTTGTGGTACCAGAGCTTGTTGAAGGCCGAGACGGTACTGCCGCGCAGCAGCCCGTTGGGTACGGCGCGGGGTGCGGGCGGCAGCCGCCCGGGCCGGAAGGCCAGCGGGTCCCGGCGCGCCGCGCGCGCCAGTCGCCCCGGGCCCTCCAGCGCCTCCAGCGGTGCGTGATCGCCGCGGGTGAGCACGGCGCGCCCGGCCGCGGTGCCGCGCGCCAGCAGATCGATCCAGGCCACCGAGTAGCGGTAGCGGTGGTCGGTGGCGGTCAGCGTGGCCAGCAGCGAGTCCAGGTCGGGCAGCCGCTCGGTGTCCACCGTCATCAGCGACGTCTCCACCGGCAGCAGCGCCACCGTCGCGCTCAGCACCAGCCCCGTCAGGCCCATACCGCCCGCTGTGGCGTCGAACAGCTCGCTGCCCGGCGTGACCTCGCGCACCTGCCCGTCGGCGGTCAGCAGCTCCAAGGAGCGCACATGGCGGGTGAAGGAGCCGCAGACGTGATGGTTCTTGCCGTGGATGTCCGCACCGATCGCCCCGCCGACGGTCACATAGCGGGTCCCCGGGGTGACGGGGACGAACCAGCCCAGCGGCAGCAGCACCGTCATCAGCCGGTGCAGACTGACCCCCGCCTCGCAGGTCACCGCGCCGCCCGCCGCGTCGATGGCCAGCACCCGGTCCAGGCCGGTGGTGTCCAGCACGGTGCCGCCCGCGTTCTGCGCCGCGTCCCCGTAGGCGCGGCCCAGCCCGCGCGCGATGCTGCCGCGGGCCCCGCACGCCAGGACGGCCTCCACCGCCTCCTGCCGGGTGCGCGGGCGCAGCACCCGGGCGCCGGTGGGAGCCGTCCTGCCCCAGCCGGTCAGCAGCCGGGCGGTGCGGTCGGGCGGCGCGGGCGCGTCGCGCCGGATGTGCTGAACGGGCATGAACGTGACGGTAAGCGCCGGGAAATGCGAGGGAGGGGAGGCCGTGCCGCTGGTGTCGCTGAAAGGGTGAAAGGCCGAGTGTCGGACCGCGGCTGGGCCGGTGGCGGCGCGGGGCGCGGCAGAGTCTTCAGCGTGGCAGCGAGAACGGCCCGACGATGGGGGCAGTGGGAACGGCGGCTGTTGTGCGCCCTGGGCGACTGCGCGGACGACGCCCGGGTGGCCGGCACGGCCCGCGCCCTGTCCTGGAGCGGGGAGCACGCCGCCGTCTGGCTCCTGGTCGGACTCGCCGGCGCCGCCACCGACCGTACCCAGCGGGAGCGCTGGCTCAAGGGCACCGCGCTCGTGGGCGCCGCGCACCTGGCCAGCATGGGGATCAAGCGGGTCGTGCGCCGCCCGCGCCCCGGACCGGCCGGCCGCGCCCCGCTGGTACGGACGGCGGGAGCGCACTCCTTCCCCAGCTCGCACGCCGCCTCCGCCAGCGCCGCCGCACTGGCCCTGGGCGGGCTGCGGCACGGGTCGCTCGGCGGACGGCGGCACGGCACCCCACTGACGGCGCTGGCCGCGCTGATGTGCGTCTCCCGGATGGTCGCGGGCGTCCACTACCCCTCCGACGTGCTGGCGGGCGCGGCGCTGGGCGCGCTGACCGTACGGCTGGGCACCCGCGGCCCGCGGGGGAGGGGGCGCCCGCATGGCTGAACGCTCCACACTGACCGGCTCGCCCGGGCAGGAACTGGCCGGTCCGGCAGAGGGCGGCGGCGCCGAACCGCACCCCCTCGCCGCGCCCACCCGCCCCGCCGGGTTCGCCGGCACCCTCCCCGGCGGGCTGCTGCTGACCGTACGGCCCCGGCAGTGGGTGAAGAACCTGCTGGTCGTCGCGGCACCCGCCGCCGCGGGTGAGCTGGCCTCCGTGCACACGGTGCTGGAACTGGCCCTCGTCTTCGTCCTGTTCACCGCGGCGGCGGCAGCTGTCTATCTGCTCAACGACGCGCGCGACGCGGAGGCCGACCGGGCGCACCCCGACAAGTGCCGCCGCCCGGTCGCCGCCGGGACCGTCCCGGTGCCGCTCGCCTACGCCCTGGGCTCCGTGCTCGCCGTGGCCGCGACGGGCGCCGCCGCGCTGCTGTGCAACACGGCGACCGCGGCCCTGCTGGCGGGCTATGTGGTCATGCAGATCGCCTACTGCCTGCGGCTCAAGCGCGTTCTGGTGGTCGATCTGGCCGTGGTGACGACCGGGTTCGTGATGCGGGCGATGTCCGGCGGGCTGGCGCTGGGGATCCCGCTCTCCCGCTGGTTCCTGATCACCGCCGGATTCGGCGCGCTGTTCATGGTGGCGGGCAAGCGCTACTCGGAAGCGCTGCTGATGGGGGAGGGCGAGGGCGGCACCAGGGCGCTGCTGCGCGAGTACACCGTCGGCTATCTGCGCTTCGTGTGGCAGCTCGCGGCCGGGGTGGCGGTACTCGCATACTGCCTGTGGGCCCTGGGGACCGATGCGGGCGCGGGGGTCTCCCTGTGCCGGCAGCTGTCGATGGTGCCGCTGATCTGCGCGGTCCTGCGGTACGGGGTCTTTGTGGACCGCGGCAGTGCGGGGTCCCCGGAGGACGTTCTGCTGCGGGACCGCCCGCTGGCCGTCACAGCGGTGTGCTGGGGCGTTTTGTACGGCCTGTCGGTTGCGGGGCTGTAGGGCATGCTCCGGAAAGGGGGTGCCCCTGTCCGTTGTCCGCGGACTGCGGGCGCGTCGTGGCCGGTGGCGCAGTTCCCCGCGCCCCTGAATGGTCACCCTCTTGCGCTTGGGAGGTCTGCGCCAGAGGCGCAGGGCTGGCAAGCGCAGCCCCCCATGCGGGGTACGCAATGAGTAAGCCGCGCGCGTTGGGCGCCGAATTCGCGGGGTTCGCCGCCGTCGGCGTGTTCGCCTTCGCCGCCGACCTCGGCACGTTCCTCTACCTCCGCGGCCCCGCCGCAATGGAACCGATGTACGCGAAGGCACTCTCGTTCCTCGCCGGCGCGGCCGTCGCCTACGCGGGCAACGCGCTGGGTCCCTACCGGCTGCGTGAGCGCAAGGTGTCCGGCGGCTGGCGCAGATTCGCCGTCTTCGTGCTGGTCAACGCGGCGGGTGGCGCGGTGCAGCTGGGCTGCCTCGGCGTCTCCCGTCATCTGCTGGGTCTCACCTCCGTCTTCGCCGACACCGTCTCCGGTGTCGGCGTCGGCATGGTGCTGGGCACCGCCGTGCGCTTCTGGGGGACGCGCACGCTGGTGTTCTCACATGTGACCGCCCCCGTCCCGGAAGGGGTACGGGGGCGGGGGCGGCCGCGGGTGGACGGCGAGGCTACTTGACGGAGCCCGCCATCACACCGGAGACGAACTGCTTCTGGAAGGCGAAGAAGACCGCCAGCGGTACCAGCATCGAGATGAAGGCGCCCGGCGCCAGCACATCGATGTTGTTGCCGAACTGCCGCATCTGCTGCTGGAGCGCCACCGTGATCGGCGGGTTCGTCGAGTCGGCGAAGATCAGCGCGACCAGCATGTCGTTCCACACCCACAGGAACTGGAAGATGCCCAGCGAGGCGATGGCCGGGCCGCCCAGCGGCAGCACGACCCGGGTGAACAGCCGGATCTCACCGGCGCCGTCCAGCCGTGCCGCCTCCAGCAGTTCGCGGGGGATCTCCGCGAAGAAGTTGCGCAGCAGGAAGATGGCGAACGGCAGGCCGAAGGCCGTGTGGAAGAGGACGACACCGGCCGTCGTCTCGAAGATGCCCAGGGTGTTGAAGAGCTTGGCGACCGGTACCAGCGCCACCTGCACCGGCACCACCAGCAGCCCCACGACGACCAGGAACCACCAGTCGCGGCCGGGGAAGTCCATCCAGGCGAAGGCGTACCCGGCCAGCGCGCCGATCACCACCACCAGCACGGTGGCCGGAACGGTGATCAGCACGGTGGTCCACAGCGAGCTCATCACCTGGTCGTTGGCGAACAGCGCGTCGTAGTTCGAGGTGGTCAGCTGATCCTTGTTCAGGATCCAGGGGAAGCTGCCGTTCAGGTCGAAGATGTTCCACCAGCCGGATATGGAGACATCCGCCGGGTCGCGCAGTGACGAACTGAGCAGCCCGGCCGTCGGCATCAGCCAGAACAGACCGATGACGACCAGTGCGAAGCGCACTGCCCAGTGGCCGGTGAAGGCGGCCACCCGCGCGGCGGCCGAGGTCTTGGGAGCGGCGGCTTCCGGTGCCGGAGCCGTCGGCTGAGAGGACGCGCCAGGGGCGGTCAGCGTGGTCATCGGCGGGACTCCCTGCGCAGACGGCGGATGTTGAGGATCATGACCGGCACGACGAGCAGCAGCAGGACCACTGCGATCGCGCTGCCCGCGCCCTGGTCCGGGCTGCCACCGAAGGACTTCAGATACAGCTGGAGCGCCAGGACGTTGGCCTCCCGTTGGGTGGCGCCGGGCGCGATGACGTAGACGAGGTCGAAGATCTTGAGGACGTTGATCATCAGGGTGACGGTGACGACGCCGAGCACCGGCGCCAGCAGCGGCACCGTGACCTTGCGGAAGACCTTCCACTCGTTGCAGCCGTCGACCCGTGCCTGCTCCAGCAGCTCACGCGGCACACCGGCCAGGCCCGCCGCGATCAGCACCATCGCGAAGCCCGCCCACATCCACACGTAGGACCCGATGATGGCCGGCGTCACCAGGGTGGGGCCGAGCCAGTCGATACCGTTGTAGGGCGCCGCGAAGTTGGAGGCGGGCAGCCGCAGCTTGGCGCCGTCGGCGGCGGCCGGGAGGGTGAAGGTGCCGTCCTCGCCCGTGGTGGCCTCGGCGACCTTGCGGCCGTCCTTGACCGCCTCCACCTTGATGCCGGCCAGCGCTTTTTCCTGCTGGTCGATGACGCCGTGCTCGCTGCGCCCGCCCTTGACGAAGTCCAGCCACACCGCGCCGGTGATCTGGCCGCCCTCGGCCTTGGCGGGCTTCTTGGCGACTGCCGCGTCGCCCGCCTCCTTGGGCGGAATGCCCACCAGCGGAAGGTGGGCCGGGCTGCCGGCGTCGACGGTGTCCTTGGTGGTGTAGGCGCCCTTGGAGATGGTCAGCGGCGCGTCGGTGCGCGGACGCGCGTCCGGCCAGGGCGAGGTCTCGGCGAACGTGTCGTGGACGGTGGTCCACATCGCGTTGGCCACGCCCCGGTCCGGGTCCTGCTCGTAGACGAGCCGGAAGATGATGCCCGAGGCCAGCATGGAGATGGCCATCGGCATGAAGACCAGCAGCTTGAAGGCTGTTCCCCAGCGCACCTTCTCGGTCAGTACGGCGAAGATCAGGCCGAGTGCCGTACACACCGCGGGTGCGACGATCACCCAGACGAGATTGTTGCGGAAGGCGATCAGCGTGCTGTCGTCGGTGAACAGCTCCGTGAAGTTGTCCAGCCCCACGAAGCTGGAGCCGTCGGCGTTCATGAAGCTGCGGAAGACCGAGAACGCGATCGGGTAGACGACCAGCGCTCCCAGGACGACCAGGGCCGGCAGCAGGAACAGCGCGGCGATCCAGGGGCGGCGGCGCAGCGCCGAGGCCCCCTTACCGACCGCGGTCCCGGCGCCGCTGCGCTCGGCGGACGTCTGCTCGGCGGGTGTACGGGCGGGCGCCGCGTCGGCGGCGGCCTGCGCCGTGCTGCTCGCTGTCTTCGGCGCGGTCGCGGTCGCGCCGTCTGTCGTGCTTGAACTGGTGCCGGTGGCGGCTCCGGTGACCGGCGCGTCGGGCGCGCCGGCGTCGTCCGGTATGTCTCCGGTCGCGCCGCTTCCTGGCTGGCTCGGGGTCGGCATGACGGTGGTCTCCCCTGTCTGGTCCGTCAGTGAGGCGTGGAGATCGCGAGAGCCGTACGGGACGTGCGGGTCACGGGGGACTTCCGCGTCGTACGGGTCGCGGTTGATGTGGCTGTGGCGCGGTTCACTTCTCGTACGCCTTGGCGGCGGCCTTCTCCAGCGCCTGCTGAGTGCCCTTGATGTCCTCGGGGTTCTTCAGGAAGTCCTGGAGGGCCTTCCACTCGCCCTCACCCTTGGTGCCGCCGAACGCGGCGGGCGCCTGGTCGGACATGTCGAAGCGGAAGTCGTTCCCGGCTTCGACCAGCGCCTTGGCGATCTCGCGCTGCGGCTGGTTCGGGTAGGCGGACAGGTCCAGTTCCTTGTTGGGGGAGACATAGCCGCCCTCGGCCGCCCAGATCCCCGCCGCGTCCTTGGAGGCGAGGAAGGTGGCGAGCGCCTGCGCGCCCTTGCTGTTCTTCAGCACGGCCGCCGCGTCGCCCGCGGTGACCACCGGGGGCTTGGCACCGACCTTGGGGAACGGGTAGACCTGCGCGTCCTTGCCGATACGGGCCTTGGTGTCGCCCTCGATGTTGACGCCGACGAAGTCGGCCTCGAAGACGAGCGCGGCCTGCGGCGAGGCGAGGTTGCCGAAGGCCTGGGTCACCGACTTGGGGAAGTCCGTCTGCAGCGCGCCCTGGTTGCCGCCGGCCAGCAGATGGCTCTTGCCCCACAGTTGCTGCAGGGTCTTCAGCGCCTCGGTGACCGACGGGTCCGTCCACTTGATCTTGTGTTCGGCGAGCTGGTCGTACTTCTCGGGACCGGCCTGGGACAGATAGACGTTCTCGAACCAGTCGGTGAGCGTCCAGCCGTCGGCGCCGCCGACCGACACCGGGTCGACGCCCGAGTCGGAGAGCGTTTCCGCGTCCTTGACGAAGGACTTCCAGTCCTTGGCCTCCTTGACGCCCGCGTCCTCGAAAGCCTGGGAGTTGTACCAGATGAGGGACTTGTTGGCGGCCTTGTAGTAGATGCCGTACTGCTTGCCCTCGTAGCTGCCCAGGTCCCGCCAGCCCTTGGCGAAGTTCTTCTTGGACTGGGCGAGCGCCTCCTTGCCCAGCGGCTTGAGCCAGCCCTTTCTGGCGAACTCCCGCAACACACCGACCTGCGGCAGCATCGCCACATCCGGCGGCGAGCCGCCCTCGACCTTGGAGCCTATGTAGGTGGCCACGTTGTCGCCGGTGGGCACGAACTCGACCTTGGCGCCGGTTCGTTTCTCGAACTCGTCGAGCACCTTGCGGAAGTTCTTCTGCTCGTCACCCGTCCACACCGCCGCGACCTGGAGCTTCTGGCCTTTGAGCTGGGGGAGGTCCACGGTCGGCTTGTGCGAAGCCGCCCACTCGCTCCCTTCGTCCTCGGCGGCACACCCCGCGGCGGTGAGCGTCAGGGCGGCTGCGGAGGCAAGCGCGAGAGCCGTGCGTGGAGCACGCGAGATACGCATGGTTGAGTGCCGTCCCTTTCCCCGTGTACTCCCGTGTCCATCACATGAACGGGAGATGAGCAGACGCGGCCTGCCCAGGGGCGGCACCGCGTCGTACCTTCTTGTGCGGAAGTTTGTACGCCCGGACGATGCCCTCTGGCAACACTGTTCGGCCCGCCGTCGGCATCTTGATCAGTCCGTGACCTGACACGGTGAACCTGCCTGCCCTCATCTGCGAACTCATGGGCAAAGAGGGGAAGTTGGGGCGTTCGTTGTGGGGCTCTCGAAGGGCGGCGGGCGAGCCGTGTGGGACGGCGCTGACCACTTCCGCGCGCCCCCTCGGGAAGCGCGCGAGGCGCACACGAAGTTGCACGCACATTTCACAAAACCGTCACCCGTGCCGCGCGCCGACCGGGGGGTTCGCGCGCCTTGTGGAGCGTGTCCTTCCGCGCAGGACTCCTACAACTCCTGAACGAGAGGCTGCGGAAGAGCCCGCCGGGAGCCGACCGGATGCCCGCGGGCGGGCGCGCCCGTCGGACAACCCATGAAGCCGTCGGACAATCGATGAAGAGGACGGACGCAGCCCTGCTCGGCCCCGCGGAGGGCTCCGCGGGGCTACGGGCAGGCGGTGTCAGGCGCCGTCAGGTGGCGGGGGCCGCCGGGGTGACCTGCTGCGCCGCGCGCTCCATCGCACTGGCGAGCAGCGCCAGGTCGGTCGGCCCGTTGCCCAACTCCCGCACCTGGCGCCGCGCGGGCGGGTCGCCCGCCCGCGCCCAGTCCAACGGCACCACGGTGGGACGCAGCGTCGCCGTACGCGGGATGCGGCCGGTGACCCGGCCCGCCTGGAAGGCGACCGGCGCCCCGCCGACGACGGCACCCTCCGGCCCCAGGCGCTGCCGCAGGGTGAGGGTGCCGCGGCCGCGTGGCGTACCGTCCGCGCCGCGCTCACCGCCGGTCAGCTCCACGTGCAGCGCCGCCGTCCGGGCCGGCACCGTGTGCACCGTACGGTCCGCACGGCCCGTCGCCGCGATCACATGCACGCCCAGCCGGGCCCCGGCCCGCGCGACCGCCTCCAGCGCCCGGACGACCGAACCGGCGGCAGGCCGACCGGGGTTGCCCAACGCCGGGTCCACCAGCGTGTCGAAGTCGTCCACCAGCACCACCAGCCGGGGCGGCACACCGCCAGGGCCGAGCGGGGAGGCCGACAGCCCGGAGGGCGCATCCTGCGCCGGTACGTCCTGCGCGCCGGTACGCCGCGACGCGTCCGGCCGCCGGTCGTCGGCCTGCCGGTCGCCGGACCGCTGGTCGTCCGCCCGCCGGGACTCGTCGGTCCGGTCCGGCTCGTCGGTCCTGCGCAGCCGGAGAGTGCGTCGGGTGCGGTCGGGATCGGCGGCCGGCGCCTCACCACCGGCGGCGCCACCACCACCGCTGCCGCCACCGCCGCCGTGCCGGCCGGGTGCTTGGGGGGCGGCCTGCGACGGCAGCATGTCCAGCCCGCCGCCCTCGCCGCCCCGTCCGCCCCCGGCACCGCCTCCGGTCGCCGAGCGGTCCTCGCCGGGGCCGCCACCACCGCGCCGCCCGGACGGGTGGAGGGCCACGGTCGCCCGCTCGTCGGGCGCCGGGGCGGGTGCCGGGACCTGCACACCCTGCTCGGGCCGCGCGTCCACCGACTGCTCCCGCACCGCGGCGCGTTCGGGGGCCTGCCGGGGCGCCACCACCCGCCCACCGGGGCGCGCGGCCAGCCGTACGTACTCCTCATAGCTGCTGTCGTCGCCGATCAGCTCGGCCCGGCGCTTGAGTTCGGCACTGAGCGCCTGGGCGAACTGCCGCATCCGCACCGGATCGCCCGCCGTCAGCCGCCCGGTGACATGCGGCAGCTCCGCGCACACCCGCAGCCCGTCCCCGGCGTCGGCACCCGCGCTGTCCACCAGCACCAGGGCCAGCCGGTCCGGGCGCTCCCCCGCGGCGAGGGAGGCCGCCAGCGAGCGGAGCAGCTCGGTCTTACCGGAGCCGGGACCGCCGCTGACGAAGGCGTGCCCGGGCAGGGCACGGCCCGGCACCTGAGGATCGCCCTCCCCGGCGGCCGGCGCCATCCGCGCCGCCGGCCCCGACAGATCGGTCAGATCGACCTCCAGCGGCCCGTGCGGGCCCGCGCCGAAGACGAGCGGTACCCGGCCGAAGGTGGCAGCGGCCCGCTCCGACCAGCGGGCGAGCAGCGCGGCAGGCGTCGCTCGCGCCAGCCCCAACTCGTCCAGCAGCCGGCACTGGTCGGGCAGTGTCACCGTCGGGGCGGCCGATGCGTCGGCCCCGGTGCCTTCCGGTTCACGCAGCGGCGCCAGCGCCCGCGCGAACCGCTCCGCCCATGCCGCCGACACCGCGTCCACGGTCGCCACGGGCCCGCTCGACACCCCGGGGGCGCCACTGGCGGCAGCCGCCGAGCCGGATCCGCCGCGGGGCCCCGCGGACGCGGCCCGGGCGGCGTACGGGTCCGGCCCTTCGGACGGGCCGGGCGCGCCATGGGTGGGCCGTGTGGCGGGCCCGCCGCGCCGGCCCGGTACGGCGTGCTGCCCCGCGCCGCCGCTCGGGCTCCGATCGGCTCCCCGCGGAGTGGGCGCGTCGTGCGCGGGGCGGGAGGCGGGATGCAGGACTCTGACCGCGGTGGCCACATCCCCGCTCAGCAGAGCGACCGTCCCGCACTCGGGGAAGGCGGCACAGGCGGCGTCGGCCGCCTCCAGGGTCGCGGCGATGGGTGAGGACGGGCTGGCGGGCGGGGTCTCGGCGAGGCAGAGCAGATGGATACCGGCTGCCGCCCCCTCCCGCGCCAGCCTGGCCACGCTCGTGCGCAGCTGGGCGGAGCCGGGGTCGCCGTCCACCACCACGACCACGGCGGGGCCGGGCGGCCCTCCGCGCCGGGGAGCGGTGCCCTGCGCCTCCAGCCGGCGTACGAGTTCCGCCGTCCGTGCGGTGGCCTGGTCGTGGTCGTAGGCCGTCAGCAGTGCGCAGTCCTGGCCGTGCGCCGGACGCAGATGGGGCAGCCAGCCGAGCCACGCCCACTCCTGCTGCCGCGCCTGGACGCTGCGGCTGCGGTCCGCCGACAGCAGGACGACCTCCAGCGTGCTCGGCCCGTGCAGAGCCGTCAGCTGTGCGAGCACGGCCCGCGCCAGTCCGGTCAGCCGCCCGCGCGGGCCCGTCAGACCGAGTGAGCCGGCCCGGCGCAGATCGACGGTGACCGGATCGCTGTGCCCGCCGCTGCGGTGGGCCACTCCCAGCCGTACGGTCAGCGCGTCCGGATGGCCGGGGCCGCGCTCCCACAGCCGGGGCCCGGGTCCGAGGGCACTGAGCAGTACCGCGGCGGGGTCGGGCCAGCGCTGCGGCCCGCCGGGCGCGCCGTCGAGTTCCCCGCCGCGCGGTGCGGGCAGGTGGCCGACCCGGTTTCCGAAGCTCTCGGCCGGATGTGCGGCATAGCTCTCCGCCGTGCCGGAGCCGTAGCGCGTCGGTCCGCGCGGGCCGGGGGCGGGGCTGTCGGCCTGTTCCGCACGGCCGGTCGTCAATCGGCGCGCCCAGGCGCCGAGCCCGCGCCCCTTGCGCTGTGCCGCTTCGCCGCTGTCCGCCGGGGGCACGAGACCGGCGCTGTGGGTGGTGTCGGTCCCCGGGAAGGGCCCGCCGGGTGCCGGTGCGTAGGAGTGGGCGTCGTCGGCCGGGGCGTCCGCGGTGCCCCAGTGCTCGGGCCGCGCCATCTGCTCCGCGCCCGGGGGGAGACGGTCCGGGGCGGGGCCGCCGGCCGGGGCGTCCGCCCCGGTCGCGGGGGTGGTCGCCCCCGGGCCCTGGTGCGGGTCGCCCGCCGCAGGGCTGTCGGCGGACGGGCCGATCCCGTGCGGCCCCTCGCGGACGAGGCGGAGGCGCCCTTCGCCGTCCGGGGCCGTGGGCAGGGCCAGTGCGGGTGCCGGGGCGAGGGCGGGCGCGTGACCCGCTCCGGTTTCGGCTTCCGGGCCCGTGCCGGAGGTGGCCTCCAGCCGTATGGTCGTCTCGCCGATGCGCAGCGTCGAGCCGGGGCGGAAGAGGACGGGCCGGGGGCCGACCGGGGTGCCGTCGAGTGTGGTGCCGTTGGTGGAGCCGAGGTCGGTGACGGTGACCGCGCCGCCGTCGGTCACCGTCACGGCGCAGTGCAGCCGGGAGACGTCCGGGTCGTCCAGCGGTACGTCGGCGTCGGCGGAGCGCCCGAGGTGGACCTTGCCGCCCTGGAGGAGGTGGATGCCGCCCGCGTCGGGACCGCCGGTGACGTGCAGCCTGGCCCTGGCCGAGCCGTACGCCGTCAGGGCCGTGACGGCGGCGCCGTGCGCGGGCAGCGCGGCGGGGGCGACCGGTGCGTGCAGTGAGATCAGCGCGCCGTCCAGCAGCGGGGGTTCGCCGATGATCTGGCGGTGCGGGTCGAGCCGGCGCGTCCCGGCGTAGACGACCACGGGCTCCTGCGGGGCTTCCTCCTGGCCGGTCGCCGCGTTTCCGGAGCCGTCAGGCCCGGCAGGCCCGCCGGGGCCGCCGGAAGCGGACGAGGCGGGTGCTGTCGCCAGCGCGGCTGCGGCGGAGGTCGCCAGGGCGTTCGTCACTGCCGAGAGCACGGTGCCGGCGGGGGCTGTGACCAGTACGTTCGCCTGTCCGACCGGCTGGCCCGGGGGTGCGGGGCGGGGCTGCGCCGGCTGCGACCGGGCGGCGGAGCGCGCTGCCGGTCCCGCGCCTCCGGCCTCGCCCGCGCCCGCGTCCGCCGCGCTGCGGGCGCCGCGCGGCGCCAGGGCGACAGTCAGCCGGATCTGCATCTGCGCCTCCAGGTCCCGTCCGCGCCGTGTGCCAGGCGGGCTGCCCACCCACCGCGCTCGCGCGCCGGCACATCGTCCGTACCACTGCATGCATACTCGCACCCGCGACTGACAACGGGGCCCGTCCTGGCCATCCGCACGATCTTGCCGCGCGGAATGATCTTGTCCGGGCAACGGCGCCACCGCAACCATCGCCACCCGGTGTGCGTCTTCCGGGGGAGCCGCCCGGCCCCGACGTGCTCATGAGTACGAGGAGTGCCCATGAGTACGCACGGGTGCGGATGAGCCCGAGCGTGTGCCCCTGTGCACACGCGGTGCCCGAAAGCACGTGCGTGCCCAAGAGCACGCACGCGGACCCGGCACCGCCTTGCGCGGCGGCACTATTGTGGGCGGGATTGCAGTACGAGACCAGGGAGCGCATGACGTGCGGCCGGTAGGCAGCAAGTACCTGCTCGAAGAGCCGCTGGGGCGCGGCGCCACGGGCACCGTCTGGCGGGCCCGCCAGCGAGAGACGGCGGGCTCGGAGGCGGCGGTGGCCGGGGAGCCCGGCGAGACCGTCGCGATCAAGGTCCTCAAGGAGGAACTGGCGAACGACCCCGACGTGGTGATGCGCTTCTTGCGGGAGCGCTCGGTGCTGCTGCGGCTGACGCACCACAACATTGTCAGAACGCGCGACCTTGTGGTCGAAGGCGATCTGCTGGCGCTCGTGATGGATCTCATCGAGGGCCCGGACCTGCATCGCTACTTGCGCGAGAACGGCCCGTTCTCGCCCATCGCCGCCAGTTTGGTCACCGCACAGGTGGCCGACGCGCTGGCGGCCAGCCACGCCGACGGCGTCGTGCACCGCGACCTGAAGCCCGCGAACGTCCTGCTCACCGAGGACGAGAACGGCATGCGGCCGATGCTCACCGACTTCGGTATCGCGCGCCTGGCCGACTCCCCGGGCCTGACCCGCACCCAGGAGTTCGTCGGCACCCCGGCCTATGTCGCCCCCGAGTCGGCGGAGGGCCGCCCGCAGACCTCGGCCGTGGACATCTACGGCGCGGGCATCCTGCTGTACGAGCTGGTCAGCGGGTATCCGCCGTTCAGCGGCGACAGTGCGCTGGCCGTGCTGCACCAGCATCTGGCGCAGGAGCCCGAGCGCCCCAGGAACGTCCCCGACCCGCTGTGGACGGTCATCGAGCACTGTCTGCGCAAGAACCCCGACGAGCGGCCCAGCGCCGTCAACCTGGCGCGCGGTCTGCGTACCGTCGCCGACGGCATCGGGGCCCAGGCCACACCGCAGGCCGCCGGTGCGGCGCTCGGGGTGGCCGCGCTGCTGGCGCCGGACCCGGCACCCGCGCCGGTCCCCGACTCCGGCGCCCGGGGAGCCACCGCGCCGGGTCCGGGCGCCGGCGACTCCGACCCGACGCAGGTCCTGCCGCACAGCGGTGCTGCACCGGGCGGACAGTACGACCCGTCCGCCGAGACCAACGTCCTTCCGCAGACCGGGGGCCCGCAGGGCGGCCAGGGGCAGTACGACCCGTCGGCCGAGACCAATGTCATGCCGCAGACCGGGGGCCCGCAGGGCGGTTACGGGCAGGGCGGCCCCCCGCAGCAGGACGGTCCCCATCCGTGGGAGAGCCAGCTGCGCGCGGCGCGGGACCGCAACGAGCAGACCCAGGTCCAGCCGCTCGACCCGAGCATGGACCCGCTGCGTCGGCGCCCCCAGCGGCGGGCGGCCCCACCGCCACCTCCGCAGCAGGCCCCCCAGGGGCAGCAGCCGTACGGCCAGCAGCCCTACGGTCAGCAGCAGTACGGCCCGCAGTACGGTCAGCAGCAGCCGCCGCAGCGCTACGAGCCGCAGCCGCCCCGGGGCCGGGAGCCCAGGCCGCAGCCGGAGCCCAGGCAACGCGAGCCCAGGCAGCGCGAGCCGAGGCCGCCGCGCGAGCCCAGGCAGCGCCGGGAGCCGCGGCAGCGCAGTGCCAACCCCATGCGCATCCCGGGGCTGGGCTGTCTCAAGGGCTGCCTGTTCCTCGTCGTCATCGTCGTGGTGGCGGGGGTGCTGGTCTGGAATCTGACGGACGCGCCGCAGTGGTGGGCCGAGGGCAAGAGTTTCTGGCAGTCGACGAAGGATGTCTTCGATCAGATAGGGGACTTCTTCCGGCAGTTCAACAGCTGACGGGCCGTCGGGCCGACCGGCGGAGCGCTGCTGACGACCCGCCCGGATACCGGCGACTACAGTGATTTGTCGACTTGTGAGCGGGGATTTCCCCCACAGAAGTGACAGTTACCGGCATCCGGGGCTCCCAAGCGGAGTCCCGCCGCGTAGTTTTGTCGCCATGGCACGGAAGATCGGCAGTCGCTACACGGCACACCGGATCCTCGGGCGCGGCAGTGCCGGAACGGTGTGGCTCGGCGACGGACCCGAGGGTCCCGTCGCCATCAAGCTGCTGCGTGAGGACCTCGCCTCCGACCAGGACCTGGTCGAGCGGTTCGTGCAGGAGCGCAGCGCCCTGCTCTGTCTCGACCACCCGCGCGTCGTCGGCGTCCGCGACCTGGTGGTGGACGGCAACGAGCTGGCCCTGGTCATGGACCTGGTGCGCGGTACCGATCTGCGCACCCGCCTGGAGCGGGACCGCCGGCTGGCGCCCGCGGCGGCCGTCGCCATCGCCGCCGACGTCGCCGACGCGCTGGCCGCCGCGCACGCCGCCGGACTGGTGCACCGCGATGTGAAGCCGGAGAACGTGCTGCTGGACGCCCTCGCGATGGAGGGCCCCGGCGGGGCGCCGCCCGCACTGCTGACCGACTTCGGAGTCGCCAAGCTCATCGACTCGCCCAGCCGCACCCGCGCCACCTCGATCATCGGCACTCCGGACTACCTCGCGCCCGAGATCGTCGAAGGGCTGCCGCCCCGCGCCGCCGTCGACATCTACGCCCTGGCCACCGTCGTCTACGAGCTGTTGGCCGGATTCACGCCGTTCGGC
This sequence comes from Streptomyces sp. B15, assembly GCF_018070605.1. NCBI lineage: Bacteria > Bacillati > Actinomycetota > Actinomycetes > Kitasatosporales > Streptomycetaceae > Streptomyces > Streptomyces sp. B15. The sequence continues at coordinate 66,791 of NZ_JAGPXJ010000006.1, read as the reverse complement.
GGCGGCCATCCCGGCGCGGTGCTGCGCCGGCATGTGACCGAGGCCGTCGCACCGCTGCCCGGCATCCCGGACGAGCTGTGGCAGCTCATCCACCAGTGCCTCGCCAAGGCGCCCGCCTCCCGGCTGCGCGCCGCCGAGCTCGCGGCGCGGCTGCGCGAGCTGCTGCCCGCACTGGAGGGGCTGCCGCCGCTCGACATCGACGAGCAGGGCGAGGAGGGCTACGCCGACTACGAGGACCCCGCGCAGGACGGTGCCGGACCGGGAAGCGCCGAGGGCGCGGCGCACGAGCACTCCCACCCCGGCACCGGCGCGGTGCCCGCCGCGGGCGGTGGCGCGGTGCCGCTGGTCCACTCCCGGGTCGGCCCGGACGCGAACCGGGACACCCATACGAGCATGCGCGTGCCGGGCGAGGACGAGCTCGCCGGAGGAGCGCACGGCACGGCACGGGCGCCGCGCGCCGTGGGAGAGGCGCGGGCCGGGTCCGCGCGGCACCGGATCGCCGTCCGCCGTCGACGGCTGAAAATAGGCGTCGCGGCAGCGCTGGTGGCCGCGGCACTCGCGGTGGGCGGCTGGCTGGCCACATCCGAGGAGGACACCGGTTCGTTGCCCGCGCCCGCGTCTGGGTACTCGGTCGACTGACCGCCGCCGACGGCGGTGGCGGACATCCGCACCGGTGTCCGCCCGAGAGCCGACCGGACCGGAGCGCACCCATGACGGCGACGACGGATCTCGCCCGCACCCTCGGCCCCGCCCTGCCCACCGTGCGCGGCCCCCTCTCGGCGGCCGTGCTCACCGCGTTGACCGGCGGGCGTCCTCAGGCCGCGGCGCTCGCCCGCGAGGCCGGGATCCAGGCGGCTGTCGCCGATCCGTACGGCGAGGACCTGCAGCTGGCCCTCTATGTGCTCTACGAACTGCACTACCGGGGCTTCGCGGGCGTGCCGGAGGGCTGCGAATGGGATCCGGACCTGCTGCGGGTGCGCGGCGTGCTCGAGGACCGCTTCCTGGCGGCCCTGCGCCGGGACGTCCCCGCCTCACGCACGGTCGCCGACGCCTTCGGTGAGCTGCTGGTCGAGCCCGTACCCGCCGGCCGGGACGCTCGCGGGCAGGAGGCCGAGGGCGACACGGGCGGCGTCGCGCACCATCTGCAGCACCGCGGTGAGCTGTGGCAGTTCCGCGAGTACGCGGCGCTGCGCTCCCTCTACCACCTGAAGGAGGCCGATCCGCACGCCTGGGTGATCCCGCGCCTCGCGGGCCGCGCCAAGGCCGCGATGGTCGCCGTCGAGTACGACGAGTTCGGCGCCGGGCGGGCCGAACACGTCCACGCCCGGCTCTTCGCCGAACTGATGCGCGACCTGGACCTGAACGCCGCCTACGGGCACTACCTGGACGCGGCACCGGGCCCGGCGCTGCCGCCCGTCAACCTGATGTCCCTCTTCGGGCTGCACCGGTCGCTGCGCGGTGCCCTGGTGGGCCACTTCGGCTGTGTGGAGGTCACCTCCTCGCCCGGCTCCCGCCGGCTGGCCGCCGCGCTGCGCCGGCTGGGCGCGGGAGCGGCGGCCCAGCGCTTCTACGACGAGCATGTGGAGGCCGACGCCGTGCACGAGCAGGTGGTGCGCCGCGAGGTGATCGGCGGCCTGCTGGAGGACGAGCCCGCACTCGAGTCCGACGTGGCCTTCGGCGCGGACGCCACGGTCTTCCTGGAGGACCGGCTGGGCGCCGCGCTGCTGGAGTGCTGGCGGGTCGGCGCTTCCGCGCTGCGCGTCCCCCTCCAGCCCGTCCCGTCCCCCGAACCTCCGCAGGGCCTCCGGCCGGCAGCCGCCCCCAGGGCCTGGGGGCAGTCACCGGATGCGGACCCGGACGGGGCGTAGGAGCCTGGGGAGGGCCCAGGAGACCGGATGGGAGTCGGACGACGCGGTAGGGAGGATCACCGCATGGAGGACATCGCGGGCGCCCCGACGTTGCGGAGCGCGGGCGAGATCGCCGAGGCCCGGCAGGCGCTGCTCTCCCGGCACGCCCATGTGATGGAGCCCCGCGCCGTCTCCCGGTGCCTCGGCGTCCAGGCGGCGGACTGGCGCCGCTTCGCCGTCCACTGGGAGGACCTGGCACCGGACGGCTACGCGGCGCGGGAGGGCACGCACCGCATGCGCCGGTACGGGCACTTCTCGCTGGACCGCACCGGGTCGCTTCGCCCGATGCCGCACCTGGCCTTCGCGCAGCCCGAGGACACCAACCCGCTCTACGTCGGCGAGGACCGCCACTTCGAACCGCTGACCGACGTCTTCGTCGCCGATCCGCTGTTCAAGTCGCTGGTGCGGATGATGGGCCGGATCGCGAGCTGTCTGCAGGACGCCGACACCTGGAGCGTGAAGGTCCATCCCTTCCGGGTCGTGGCCTCGGCCGACGGCGCCGGGCTGCCCACCCCCGAGGGGCGGCACCGCGACGGGGTCACCCTGGTGACCTCCCTGATGATCGGCCGGGAGAACGCCGTCGGCGGCCAGAGCACGGTCTACGAGCCCGACGGCACGCCCGTGCTGACCACCACGTTGCACGAGCCGGGCACCCTGCTGCTCGGCGACGACCGCGCCACCCTGCACGAGGTCGCCCCGATCCGGCCGTCCGACACCACCAGGCCGGCCCGCCGCGACGTCCTGGTGACCACGCTGACCGCACACCACAGCGCGGAGCGTGACGCCCAAGTGGGCTAGGGCTGGGGTGGCGGCTTGCGGTTAGGGTGGGGAGCGTGGCAGTCGTCGATGTATCCGAAGAGCTGAAGTCCCTCTCCTCCACCATGGAGTCGATCGAGGCCGTCCTTGACCTGGGCAAGATGCGGTCAGACATCGCCGCGCTCGAGGAGCAGGCGGCGGCCCCGGATCTGTGGGACGACGTCGAGCATGCGCAGAAGGTGACCAGTCGGCTCTCCTACCTCCAGGGGCAGTTGCGGAAGGTCGAGGAGCTGCGCGGGCGGATCGACGATGTCGGGGTACTCTTCGAGCTGGCCGAGAGCGAGGACGACGCGGACGCGCGCACCGAGGCCGAGAACGAGCTGGCGGCGGTCCGCAAGACGGTGGACGAGCTGGAGGTCCGCACGCTGCTGTCGGGCGAGTACGACCCGCGCGAGGCGGTCGTCAGCGTCCGGGCCGAGGCGGGCGGCGTGGACGCCGCCGACTTCGCCGAGCAGCTGATGCGGATGTATCTGCGCTGGGCCGAGCGCCGTGGCTACCCCACCGAGGTGTTCGACATCTCCTACGCGGAGGAGGCGGGCATCAAGTCCGCGACCTTCACCGTGAAGGCTCCGTACGCCTACGGCACGCTCTCCGTGGAGCAGGGCACGCACCGGATGGTGCGCATCTCGCCGTTCGACAACCAGGGCCGCCGGCAGACCTCGTTCGCCGGGGTCGAGGTGCTGCCCGTCGTCGAGCAGGTCGACCACATCGACATCCCGGAGAACGAACTGCGGATCGATGTCTTCCGCTCCTCGGGCCCCGGCGGCCAGTCGGTGAACACCACCGACTCCGCGGTCCGGATGACGCACCTGCCGACCGGCATCGTCGTCTCCTGTCAGAACGAGAAGTCGCAGATCCAGAACCGCGCCGCCGCCATGCGCGTCATGCAGGCGCGACTGCTGGCCCACCGCCGCCAGGAGGAGCAGGCCAAGATGGACGCCCTCAAGGGCGACGGCGGCAACTCCTGGGGCAGCCAGATGCGTTCGTATGTGCTGCACCCTTACCAGATGGTCAAGGACCTGCGCACCGAGTACGAGGTCGGCAACCCGCAGGGCGTGCTCGACGGCGACATCGACAGCTTCCTGGAAGCCGGCATTCGCTGGCGTAAGCAGCAGGAGCAGACGCAGAACTGACGTGCGGTCAGCCGCCGTATCCGGTGGTGCGGCGGCCTGTTCAACGGGTCTTCGCTTGACGGGCATGTGAGAGCTGGGGAAAGCTGTTCGCTCGGCATGCCTGTGTCAGGGGCGCACGGACGGGGTGGAGAGAGCCCCGGTGAGCAAACGGCGGCAGTCCGGGGTGGGGGTAGACATTCGCCTCGACGGGAAGCCCGGTGCGGATCGCGCTCCACGCGCAGCTGCCCCATCCACGAGTACAGCTACTGGGGGTAGTTGGAACATGAGCAAATCGAAGACGCGGCTGCGGGTCGCGCGGATAGCCGCTGCGGCCGTGTTCGCCGCCGGTGCCTCGCTGACCGCCGCGGGCGCCGCGCAGGCCGCGGGGCTGGGCGACACCGACGGCAACTCCACCAAGGCAGCCGCCGAGGACGACGGCGGATTCATCGGCGGCATCATCGGCGGTGGCTCCGGCGGCGACGACGGCGGCGGTGACGACGGCGGTGTCGGCGGCGGTGACGACGGTGGCATCAGCGGCACCGTCACCATCGGCGGCGGCGACGGCGACGGTGGCAACGACGGCGGTGCGGCCGACAACGGCGGTAACGGCAACGGTGGCAACGATGGCGGTGCGGCCGACAACGGTGGCAACGGCAACGGCGGCAACGGTGGCAACGATGGCGGTGCGGCCAACAACGGCGGCAACGGCAACGGTGGCAACGGCAACGGTGGGAACGGCGGCAACGGCGGTAACGGTGGCGGCGGCGAGGAGCCGGCGACCACTGGTGGTACCGGCGGCGGCGACGACACCTGCGACCTCGACGGCGACGAGGTGAACTGCGAGGGCGGCGGCACCAACCCGGACAGCGCGGGCAGCCAGCCGGTCCAGGACAGCAAGCCGGCCACGCCGGGCAAGCAGCAGGACGAACTGGCCGAGACCGGTTCCTCCGAGACGACGTTCCTGCTGGTGGGCGCGGCGACGATGATCGCCGGCGGTATCGGCTTCCGCCTGATGCCGCGCCTCGCCACGCGGCGTACGGCGGCGTAAGCGCCAGGTCACAACAGCGCGCCGGGTCGCGGTGGTCTCACGACCGCCGCACCCGGCGCGTTGTGGTTTCCGAGCGCCCCCTCAGGGCGCGCTCTTCGCGGAACGAGTCCGGGGACAGGCCGGGGACAGGCCGGGAACAGGACGGAAACAGCCCGGACCGAGGCCCCCTGGAGAAGACCTAGGCCGTCGCTACGCGCTGTGCCACCAGCGCTACTGCTATCAGCGTCACCAACAGGGCGATCAGCGCCGTGGGGGACAGGTGCGCCAACGGGGCTTCCCGGTGCAGCCGCTCCCTGTGGGCACGGCACACGGCGCAGCGGCCCTCGTTCACGGGACCCGCGCAGTTGGCACACACCAGTCGATCGCATGTCATGCGAACTCCTCCTCCTTGTGCCAACGCCACCCGTGAGTGATTCGTTCCCCAGGGGTGCTCTCTACCACTCTGCCAGGTGAGGTGGCCTTCCGCAGAAACCAGCAGGTCGCGGAAACGGGCGAGCGGGCCGCACCGACAAGCGACCAGGCCGGGACACAGGCGGGCAGGTCGCGGGACCGGGCGATGTGCGCCGGTGCCGCGTGCGCGGCACAGCACGCTTCGCGTATGGTCGCCCACACCGCTCCCCAGTTGACGCTGGGAGGCGCCCCAGGGGGCCGCACCGTGGCTTCCGTTGTCCCTACCCAGGTCGACGTGGTGTATCCGTGATCCGATTCGACAGCGTCTCCAAGTCCTATCCCAAGCAGAACCGCCCGGCGCTCCGCGATGTCTCGCTGGAGATAGAGCGCGGCGAGTTCGTGTTCCTGGTGGGCTCCTCCGGTTCCGGCAAATCCACCTTCCTGCGACTGATCCTGCGCGAGGAGCGCGCCAGCTCCGGGCAGGTGCATGTGCTCGGCAAGGATCTGGCCAGGTTGTCGAACTGGAAGGTGCCGCAGATGCGGCGGCAGCTCGGAACCGTCTTCCAGGACTTCCGGCTGCTGGGCAACAAGACCGTCGGCGAGAACGTCGCCTTCGCGCTGGAGGTCATCGGCAAGTCCCGCGGCCAGATTCGCAAGACGGTGCCGGAAGTCCTCGACCTCGTCGGTCTCGGCGGCAAGGAGGACCGGATGCCCGGCGAGCTGTCCGGTGGTGAGCAGCAGCGGGTGGCCATCGCGCGGGCGTTCGCCAACCGGCCCATGCTGCTGATCGCCGACGAGCCGACCGGCAACCTCGACCCGCAGACCTCCGTCGGCATCATGAAGTTGCTCGATCGCATCAACCGCACGGGCACCACCGTGGTGATGGCCACCCACGACCAGCAGATCGTCGACCAGATGCGCAAGCGCGTCATCGAACTCGAGATGGGCCGCCTCGTGCGCGACCAGTCGCGCGGCGTCTACGGATACCAGCACTGAGGCAACTGAGGCACCGGCACCAGCACTGAGGCAGCATCAGCACTGAAGAAGGGACGCCATGCGCGCCCAGTTCGTCCTGTCGGAGATCGGCGTCGGTCTCCGTCGCAATCTCACGATGACCTTCGCGGTGATCGTCTCCGTCGCCCTGTCGCTCGCGCTCGCGGGCGGATCGCTGCTCGCTCAGGAGCAGGTGAGCACGATGAAGGGGTACTGGTACGACAAGGTCCAGGTCTCCCTCTATCTGTGCAACAAGAACGACGCCGGCGCCAGCTGCGCCAAGGGCGCGGTGACCGAGCAGCAGAAGAGCGCGATCAAGGCCGACCTCAACAAGCTCGACGTCGTCGAGAAGGTCTACTACGAGTCCGCCGACGAGGCCTACAAGCACTACAAGGAGCAGTTCAAGGACTCGCCGCTGGCCGACTCGCTGACGCCGGACCAGATGCAGGAGTCCTACCGGGTCAAGCTCAAGGACCCGACCAAGTACCAGGTCCTGCAGACCGCCTTCTCCGGCAGGCAGGGCGTGCAAGAGGTACAGGACCAGCGCAAGACGCTGGAGCCCCTCTTCAACCTCCTCAACGGTATGAACATCGCGGCCCTGTGTGTGATGGCGCTGATGCTGGTCGTTGCGCTGCTGCTGATCGTCAACACCGTGCGGGTGTCGGCGTTCAGCAGGCGCCGGGAGACCGGGATCATGCGGCTGGTCGGTGCCTCCAGCTTCTACATCCAGATGCCGTTCATCCTGGAGGCCGCCATCGCGGGGCTGATCGGCGCCGGGTTCGCCTGTGTGCTGCTGGTGCTGGGCAAGTACTTCCTGATCAACAACTGGCTCCAGGAGCGGATCGTCCTGATCAACTTCGTCGGCTGGGACGCTGTGATCAAGGTGCTGCCGTTGATCGTGGCGGTGGGAGTGCTGATGCCGGCCGTGGCAGCCTTCTTCACGTTGCGCAAGTACCTGAAGGTGTGACACAGGACGCGGGGTGCCGTGGGCCCAACGCCCCGTACGGCGCCCCGCACTGGCCTACACTCCGGACCATGCCAGGCTCGTGGTTCCTCGACTCACGCCCGCGCCGGTCGCGGCGCGGGACCCTGACATTGGTCTTCGTCGGCGTGCTGGCGACCGGCGCGGCGACCGGGGCCTTCGGTGGGGAGCTGGCCGCGTTCGGCTCGGCCGCACCCGGCGGCGCCGCACACGGTGTCGGCCGTGGCGGGCCGGAAGGCCCGCCGCAGTACCCCGCCGACGGCAAGGGCGCGGCAGCCGGCTCCGGTGAGGCCCGCGAGCGCGGCGACCGGGCGGACGCCGATGTCGTCGTCAGCCGCAGCGGCGACCGCTGGTCCGCCGCGTACTCGGCCCGCGAGTACGAGGGGCTGCGGCAGGCCCTGGACGGCTCGTACGTGGGCGTCGGCATCTCCGTGCGCCAGGCCCGCGCCGAGGGGGCGTCCCCGGGCGGCGGCACGGCCACCGGAGCGGACCGGGAGAGCGCCACCGACCGCAAGGCCGGCACCGGGGGCCGGACCGCGCGCCGCACCGTCGTCGAGGTGGACCGGGTGCAGCCCGCCAGCCCCGCCGACCGCGCCGGCATCCGCGCCGGGGACCGGCTGCGCTCCGTGGCCGGTCACCAGGTCACCGGCGAGCCGGTCACGGCCGTCGTGGCGCTGCTGCGCGGCTCCGACCCCGACTCCCCGGACGCCCCCGCCGACCCCGGCTCCCGGGTACGGCTCCACCTCACCCGCGAGGGCACCGACCTCCGCCGCACGCTGCGCCGGGAGCGGCTGACGACCGAGTCGGTGCGGGTCGACCGGATCGGTGACGGCGTCACCCGCGTCAAGATCGCTTCCTTCACCCGGGGCTCCGGCGACCAGGTGCGCCGGGCGGTCCGTGAGCGGGTACCCGAGGAGGGGCCCGTCCTGCTGGATCTGCGGGGCAACTCCGGCGGCCTGGTCGAGGAGGCGGTCACGGCGGCCGGTGCCTTCCTCGACGGCGGTCTGGTCGCCACCTACGACGACAACGGCACCGAGCACGCGCTGTACGCCGACTCCGACACCGACGATGCCGGCGAGGCCGGCGAGGCCGGCCCCGGGGACGTGGAGCGGCGTCCGCTCGTCGTTCTCGTGGACGGCGGGACGATGAGCGCCGCGGAGATGCTGACGGGGGCGCTGCAGGACCGGGGGCGCGCCGTCGTGGTCGGCTCCCGCACCTTCGGCAAGGGCTCGGTGCAGATGCCCCGGCCCCAGTCGGACGGCTCCGTCGCCGAGCTGACAGTGGGTCATTACACGACTCCGTCGGGTCGCGACGTGGAGGGGCGCGGCATCGTTCCCGATCTCTCGGTGAAGAGCAGGGGAGAGTCGATGGAGCGGGCCAGGAAAGTATTGAGTGGCCTGGAAGCCAGGTCGTAGTGGGAGAATGGCCGGGCTATGGCGAAGATGAAGACGACACGCAAGGCCAAGTCCAAGGCCAAGGACGACAAGGACGCCCGTAAGCTCATCGCGCAGAACAAGAAGGCGCGGCACGACTACCTCGTGCTGGACACCTACGAGTGCGGCATCGCGCTGACGGGAACCGAGGTCAAGTCGCTGCGCCAGGGCCGCGCCTCGCTGGTCGACGGCTTCGCCCAGATCGACGGCGGCGAGGTGTGGCTGCACAACGTGCACATCCCCGAGTACGCGCAGGGCACCTGGACCAACCATGCGGCCCGGCGTAAGCGGAAGCTGCTGCTCCATCGTGCCGAGATCGACAAGCTGACCGGCAAGCTCCAGGAGACCGGTTACACCCTGGTCCCGCTGCAGCTCTACTTCTACCGGGGCCGGGCGAAGGTCGAGATCGCCCTGGCCAGGGGTAAGAAGGAGTACGACAAGCGGCAGACGCTCCGCGAGAAGCAGGACCGCCGGGAGGCGGAGCGCGCCATTTCGGCGGTCCGGCGCCGCCAGCGCGCCCGCGTCTGAGCACTCCGGGAGGGCCGGAATAGCTCGGGGCCGCAAATGGTTGGCATGGGTGCGACCCGGTCACGTATCATGGTCGCAGCATGACAGCACCGCTCCTGGGGTGCGGGTGCAGATTGTCAACTCAACACGGGGATGATCGGTTTCGACAGCGAACGTCGAAGCAGGGGAAGCGAGTCGAGGAACGCGGCAATGATCTCGTTAACCATGTGCCGCAAAAAAATAATCGCCAACACCAAGCGCGATTCCTTCGCCCTCGCTGCCTGAGCAGCGAGCGTGAAGTGTCAGCCCGGGGTAGTTCCCGCCCCGGTTCCTGGCATCAGCTAAGGGAACTCACCGCGTAGGTCCGGTCACGGGACCTACCGGGACATCACACAGTGACTGGGCCCGTCGGAGACTTGTCCGCGTGATCTCCGGGGCCGAGAAAATCGCAGCGGACTGCGCTCGGAGAAGCCCTGTTTCCACTTCGTTGGACGCGGGTTCGATTCCCGCCATCTCCACGAAGGCGAAAGGCGAGGTGTGCCCACGGAATGCGTGGGCCGCCTCGCCTTCGTCGTTTTTGCGGGGCTTCGCCCCGCGTGGCGGGGGCTTCGCCACCCGCACCCCCCAGTCCGGGGGTCCCGCACCCCCAGTCCAGGGCCCGCACCCCCAGCCCAGGGACCTGTCACCCGCACCGCCCCCCCCCGGCCGGGGTTTCGGTCTTTCCTTATGGGGCTGACCTGCCCTTTCCGCTGCTTCCAGCAGCGTGCTGTCATGGGAGGATGGAACGGGGTACAGGCACCAGCAGCTTGCCGGCGCGGCTCTATCTCCTCGCCTGCGACGTGGAAAAGGACCAGCTCAAATGGGGTGACGAGCTGGGCTACGCGATCCGGGCTGCCACCCTGGCGGAGCTGGAGGCGCGGGGCTGCCTCAAGGACGACAAGGGCAGGGCCCGGCCGGCCGGAGGCCACCGCACCGGGGACCCCGTGCTCGACGGCGCGCTCCGCTCCATCGCCGAGCACTCCCGTGCGCGGCGCTGGCGCAGCCTGGTGCAGCGGGAGCGCCGTGAGACCTGTCTCGCGGTGGAGGAGCAGCTCTCCGGGGCGGGGGTCGTCTCCGTGGAGCGCAGGACGCTGCGCCGTAAGAGAGTGACCGTGCGTGATCGGGGGTTGCCGGGGGCGCTGCGGGCGGAGGCCGTCGCCACGCTGACCGGTACGGAGCCGGTGGGGCGGGTCGAGCCCGCGCGGGCGGCGCTGGCCTCCTTCGCGGCGCTGGCCCGGCTGTGTCCGGAGCTGAACTGGCGGGTACGCCACCAGCATCGTCGTCGTCTCAAGGAGCTGACGGCGCGGGCGGGGGTGGCCGGCCCCGCGTTGAAGAAGGCGCTGGACATGCGGGCCGCCGCCAACAGCAGCGGGTCGGCCGGGGGCTGATTTCGTCGCTCGGGGCATCTACCCTGCGAAGGGAGGACCCCGGAGCGGAGGAGTGCCGCATGGTCCGCAACACACGGCCCGATCCGGCGCCGGAGCCCCTCGGGCCCGGGTCGCTGACCTGGCAGTATTTCGGGGACTGGCGCAGCGTGCTGCTGGCGCCGTGGGCGGGCGCGATGCAGAACATGCATCCGCAGCTCGGCGCGGGTGTCGCCGAGCACTCACGGTTCTTCGAGGAGCGCTGGCAGCGGCTGTTCCGTTCGCTGTATCCCATCGGCGGTGTCGTCTACGACGGGCCCCGCGCGGCCGAGACGGCGCGGCAGGTGCGCGGGTACCACCGGACCGTCAAGGGCATCGACGCCGTGGGCCGCCCGTACCACGCGCTCGATCCGGAGACGTTCTACTGGGCGCACGCCACCTTCTTCGTCCTCACCCTGCTCGTCGCCGACCGGCTCGGACCTGGGCTGACGGAGGCGGAGAAGCGGCAGCTGTTCGACGAGCATGTGCGGTGGTGGCGGCTGTACGGGATGAGTACGCGCCCCGTACCGGCCGACTGGGAGGCGTTCCAGGAGTACTGGGCGCACATGGCCGAGAACGTGCTGGAGGACAACCGGCCGACCCGCGACGTGCTCGATCTGACGCTGATCGCGAAGCCGCCCGCGCTGCGGCTGCTGCCGGACGCGGTGTGGCGGCTGGTGCGCGGGCCGCAGGCGCGGGCCTCGGTGTGGTTCACGGTCGGCTTCTTCCCGCCCGCGGTACGGCGTCGCCTCGGCTACACGTGGACCTTGCGCGACGAGCGTCGGCTGCGCAGGATCGGGCGGCTGATCCACTGGGGCTGGAAGCTGGTCCCGCCGTCGCGCCGCTACCACCCGAGGGCGCGCGCGGGCTGGGAGCGGGCGCGTGGGGCCGGGGACCGGGACGCGCCGGTGGTGGAGACGCCCGCCCGCAATCTGCCGCCGCCCGAGGCGCGGGACCGGCCGCAGCACTACTCGCCCCCGGTGTGACGCGCCTTCGCGAAGGACTCCGGAAGGACTCCGTGAAGGGACGTTCGTCGAGGGAGCCCGTGCGCGGTGGGCCGTCCGTGGTGGCGGGCGTCACCCGGGTGCGGCGGGCCGTGCCGCCAGGAGGGTGGCGAGGACGGCCGCCGATGCAGCCGCCGCGAGGGGGACCGTGTACGCCCACCCGGCGGAACCGAGCGCTTCGGTGGCCCAGCCCCCGGTCGCCGATCCGGCGGCGATACCGCCGAGCAGCGCGGTCACGGCCAGCGTCATGCCCTCGTTGAGGCGTCCGGCCGGGGTGAGCCGTTGGACGAGTGCCATGCCGGTGACCATCGTCGGTGCCGTCGCCATACCGGCCACCAGGAGCGCCCCGGCCAGCAGCGGCAGCGGGGCCGTCAGCGAGGTGAACAGCGGCAGGGCCATCAGTGCGGTCATGGCGGCCACGCAGCCGGCCAGTCGGCGCCGGTCCGAGCGGGCGGGCGGCAGGGTGCCGAACGCGAGCCCGGCGAGGGCCGAACCGGCGGCCTGACAGGCGAGTACGGCGCCGGCCGCGGCTCGGTGCCCCTGCCCGTCCGCGTGGGCCAGGGTGACCACTTCCAGGGCTCCGAACACCGCGCCGGTGGCGAGGAAGACCAGCAGCAGGGCGGGCATTCCGGGCTGCCGCAGCGGCGCGGGACCGGCTTGTGCGCGGTTCCGGCCCGGTGGGGGTTCCGTCGAGCGCTGCGCGGTGAACAGCAGCGTCCCGGTCAGCAGCAGGGCGCATCCGGCCAGTGTCCCGGCCTGGGGGAAGAGTGTGGTGCACAGGAGGGCGGCGAGGACGGGACCGAGCATGAAGCACAGTTCGTCCGCGGCCTGTTCGAGGGAGTTGGCGGTGTGCCGGGCGGCCGGATCGCCGCGCAGCAGATGGGCCCAGCGGGCGCGTGCCATGCCGCCGATGTTGGGGGTGGTCGCGGTGGCGGCGTAGGCGACGAAGAGCGTCCAGTCGGGCGCGCGGGTGAGTACGCACAGCACGAGTGCGAGGGAGCCGAGCAGCGCGAGCAGGGTGGCGGGCAGGGCGGTACGGGACTGCCCGTACCGGTCGACGAGCCGTGCCACCAGCGGCCCGGTCAGCGCGGTCGCCGCCAGGCCGGTCGCGGTGACGCTCCCGGCGAGCGCGTAGGAGCCCCGCTCGCCCGCGATCATCAGTACGGCGCTGACGGTGAACATGCCCATGGGGAGCCGGGCGAGCAGGCTGCCGAGTGTGAAGCCGACGGTGCCGGGGTGGGCGAACAGCCGAAGGTACGGGCTGCGTGCCCGGCTCCGGCGCGGTGGCGGTGGCGGTGGCGGTGGCGGCGGTGGCGCGTGCCGTGCGACGGCGGGGCCCCGTGCGTCGGCGGCGGGTCGCGTGTCGGCGGGGGGTCGCGCCACGACGAGGGTGCTGCCGTGTACGGCGTACAACGGGCGCGCCGTGTGGGAAGGTCGGTGGTGTGCAGGCATGTCGTACAGCGTTGTCGCAGGTGGGAGTCGGGGTCCAACACCTGTTGGCGGCTCTTTCACACAGCTGTGTTGTGAATTTCCCTGTTGTGGACCGCGTGGCGCCCGCCTAACGTCTTCGGGTGCCCAGTGATCTCTCCCCGCGCCTGCTGCGGGCGTTCGTGGCGGTGGCGGAGGAGTTGCACTTCACCCGCGCCGCCGTCCGGCTGTACGTGGCGCAGCAGGCGCTCAGCCGCGACATCCGCTCGCTGGAGCGGGAGTTGGGTGCCGTGCTGTTCGTCCGCAGCACCCGGCGGGTGGCGCTCACTCCGGAGGGCGAGCGGCTGCTGCCGTACGCGCTGCGGGTGTTGGCGGCGCACGACGGGTTGGCCGCCGCCTTCGGGCGGGGCGAGGCGGGTGAGGCGCGGCCGCTGGCCGTCGATGTGGCGGCAGCCGTCTCCACCGGGCAGCGGGTGCTGGAGGCGGCGCGGGAGGCCGCGCCGGGTGTGGAGTTCGTCGCCCGCTACTACAGCGGTCTGACAGCGGCTGCCGGCGATATCCTCGCGGGCCGTATCGATGTCTCCTTCGGGCGGGTGGCCGGACTGCCGCGCGAGATGCCGGCCGGGCTGGAGCACGACCTGGTGCGGTACGAGCGCGTCGCCGTGCTGCTGCCGGAAGAGCACCGGCTGGCGGGGCTGAGCGAGGTACCACTGGCGGCGCTGGAGGGGGAGACGCTGTACGCCGGTGCCGGCAACCCCGACACCGCCGAGTGGACCTCCTACGCCCAGGCCCTGTTCGAGGGGCGCGGGATACAACTGGCCGCGCCGTTCCCGAAGATCGAGGGGGAGCGGGAGTTCGCCCGGGTGGTGCGGGGGAGGGGGTGGTCGGTGTTGGCCACCACCGTCTTCATCGGCATCGAGGGCATGGTGCTGCGGCCTCTGACCGAGCCGGTGCCGCTGTCACCGGTCTCGGTGGTGTGGCGCCGGGGACTGCGGCACCCGGGCCTGACGGCGCTGCGGGAGGCCGCGCGGAAGCCGGACGGGGACGAGGGCTGGCGCCTGCGCCCGCCCGGCTCCTGGCTCCCGGCCCCGGACGAGGCCCTGCACGGTCCCTGACCAGCGCCCGGGGCACCCCGCGCCGGAGCGGTCAGGCGTTGGCGCCGGCGTCCACGGTGAAGGTGGCGCCCGTGGTGCCCGCGCCGTCGGGGCCCACCAGATGGGCCACCATGGCGGCGATGCCCTCAGGGCTGCCGTAGCGGCCGAGGGCGGTCAGGGCTCGCTGCGCGTCGGCATTGTCGCTGTCGGCGGGGTTCATCTCCGTGTCCGTCGAGCCGGGCTGGACGAGGTTGGCGGTGATGCCGCGGCTGCCCAGGTCACGGGCCAGCCCCCGAGTGAGGCCGCTGAGCGCCGACTTGGAGGCGGCGTAGAGCGTGATGCCGGGGCCGGGGACGCGCTCGGCCAGGTTGCTGCCGATCGTGACGATGCGTCCGCCGTCCGTCATGTGCCCCGCCGCGGCCTGGGCGCCGAGCAGCGCGGCCCGTACGTGGATCGCGAGGGTGCGGTCGATCTCCTCGGGGGTGACGTCCTCCAGCGGGCCGTTGGGGAAGACGCCCGCGTTGTTGACCAGGATGTCGAGGCGTCCGAACTCTCGTGCCGTACGGTGCACGGCCTCCACCGGGTCGGTGGCCGAGGCGCTGTCCGCCTGGACGGCCAGTGCCCGGCGGCCGGTGGCGCGCACGTCTTCGGCGACCTCCTTGGCCCGGCCCTCCGCGCTGACATAGGTCAGTGCGACATCCGCGCCGTCCGCCGCGAGCCGCCTGGCGACGGCCGCGCCTATGCCCCTGCTGCCCCCGGTGACCAGCGCTGCCCTGCCGCTGAGGGGGAGTGTCGACGTCGACGTCATGGCTGTCCTCGTTTCGTGTCGCGTATGGAGCCGCAAGCTGCGCCCGCTCTTTCTGTAGCGAGCGCTTCATAATTAAGGCAGCGAGTATCCTCGGGCGTCAAGGGCTTTCGGTAGCGAGCGTTAAATAAACTGCCGCCAGGGGCCGGGGGCAGCCGACGCCGAGCAACGGCAGGAAGGGGGCCGGTGATGGCCACACGCGGACGGCCACGCGCCTTCGACCGGGACGCCGCGCTCGAACGCGCGATGCACGTCTTCTGGGAGCGCGGATACGAGGCCACCACGATGGCCGAGCTCACCGAGGCCATGGGCATCAGACCGCCGAGCCTCTACGCCGCCTTCGGCTCCAAGGAGGCCCTCTTCCGCGAGGCGGTGGAGCTGTACGGGCGCACCGACGGCACCGTCACCCCCCGCGCGCTGGCCGAGGCGCGCACGGCCCGCGAGGGCATCCACCAGGCGCTGCGCCGCAACGCCGTCGGCTACACCGAACCCGGCAGGCCACCCGGCTGCATGGTCGTCCTCGCCGCCACCAACTGCACCCCGGAGAACGCCGGCGTCAGCGCACTGCTGGCCGAGGACCGCCGGGCGATGGAGAGCAGTCTCCGCGAGCGCATGGACCGCGGCGTCGTGGAGGGCGACGTACCGGACGGCACCGACACCCGCACGCTGGCCTCGTTCTACGCGACCGTCCTGTTCGGCCTCTCCGTCCAGGCCAAGGACGGCGCCTCCCGCGACGAGCTGCTGTGTGTCGTGGAGGCCGCCATGGCGGCCTGGGACACGCTCACGGGCGCCGCGCCCCTCCCCCAGCCTCCGGCCGGGAGGTAACCCCAGGGGCACGGGAACTGCTCCCCCGGACTCCGTCCGGGAGGCGCCCCCACCAGCCGTGACCGACCCGCACCCGGCGCCCGGCAACCGACCGGCAGCGGCCCCCGACCGACAGCGGCACCCCTCGCCGGAACCGCCGGAGCCTCAGCGCTGGTAGAGCCCGACGATGTTGCCGCTGGCCAGCGCGGGGCCGTCCACCGCGCGGTGCACGTCCTCGGCGGAGGCGTTGTCGGGGATGCGCA
This sequence comes from Streptomyces sp. B15, assembly GCF_018070605.1. Taxonomy (NCBI): domain Bacteria; kingdom Bacillati; phylum Actinomycetota; class Actinomycetes; order Kitasatosporales; family Streptomycetaceae; genus Streptomyces; species Streptomyces sp. B15. The sequence continues at coordinate 50,763 of NZ_JAGPXJ010000006.1, read as the reverse complement.
CCGCCTCGGGCAGGGCGTACAGCCGGAAGAAGTACCGGTGCGCCTCGTCCCCCGCCGGCGGTTGGGGGCCGCCCCAGCCGGATCCTCCGAAGCCGTTCGTGAGCGGGGTACCGCCCTGCGGGGTCTCCCCGGTGTCCACCGACCGCGCGGCCGGGTCGACGCCGGTCACCAGCCAGTGCACGAAGGTGCCCGACGGCGCGTCCGGGTCCTCGCACAGCAGCAGCAGTTCGGCGGTGCCGTCGGGCACCCCGGACCACTCCAGGGGCGGGGAGACGTCCTCGCCGTCGCGCGTGTAGCGGCGGGGGATCAAAGCGTGGTCGTTGAATGCCGAGGTGCTCAGCTCGATACCGGACATGCGCCTACGGGTATCCCGGGTGCGGCCCCCGGAATCGTGCCGTGGGCCAGGTAGCCGATGGGGAACCACCTTCCCGGCGGGACCCGTGAGGCAGGTGGGCAGCCGGTGATCGCCCTCCTCGCGCGGCGCCTCCGGCGAACTCTGCCCGCCCGGCGGAACGGGCACGAACGCGGGCCCCGGCAGCCCTTTCAGACCGCCGCCGTCCTCGCCGCAACCCGCCACAGGACGGCAGGCACCACCAGCAGTGCCACCGCGCCGCCCACCGTCAGCACCACCGACGGCGACGAACGGTCCAGCAGCGCGCCGCCGGCCAGCGCCCCCGTCGAGATGGTGGCCTGGAACGACGCGGTGAACAGCGTCGAGGACGCCTCCGCCTCCCCGGGAGCGGCCATGGCGAACAGCGTCCGGGAGCAGACCGGCACGGCCCCGTACCCCACGCCCCAGACCACCAGCAGCGCGAAAGCCCCCGCCTCCCACCGGCCCAGCACCGGCAGCAGCAGCGTCGCGACGGCGAGCGTCCCCGCCGCCGCACCGAACGCCGCGTACGGCCGACGGGCGGCAGCCGGACCGCCCACGAAGTTGCCGAGCATCCCGGCGGCCCCGAAGGCCAGCAGCGCCGCGGTGATCACTCCGGGGCCCGCCCGGGCGACCTGTTCCAGGAACGGCGTCACATACGTGTAGGCGCCGAAGTGCGCCAGCACGATCAGAAAGGTGACCAGCAGCGCGAACCGCGTACCGCCCCGGCCGAGTTGCCGGCCGAGCGTACGCAGCCGGGTGACCTGTTCGGGCGGCAGCGGCGGCACCACCGACAACAGCGCGGCGAAGACCGCCAGCGACAGCGCCCCCATCGCCGCGAACGCCGTACGCCACCCCGCCACATCCCCCACGAACGTGCCCAGCGGCACCCCGAGCACCGAGCCCAGCGGCACCGCCGCGAAGATCACCGCCGTCGCCCGCCCCACCGAGGGCGCCGCGACCAGCCGCGGCGCCAGGCCCGCGCCGATCGACCAGAACCCACCGATCGTGACCCCCACCGCGGCGCGCGAGGCGAGAATCCACCCGTAGTCGTCGGCCGTCGCGGCGACGAAGTTGGCCAGCGCCAGCAGCAGCATGAACGCGCACAGCATCCGCCGCCGGTCCACGCGTGCTGTCGCCACCGTCACCAGCGGTGCGGAGACCGCCGCCAAGAAGCCCGGCATCGTCATCATCAGCCCGGCCATACCGTCCGAGACGGTGAAGTCGGCCCCGATCGAGGTGAGCAGCCCGATGGGCAGGATCTCCGTCGTGACGAGGGAGAACAGCCCCGCCATCACCGAGATCACGGCCGACCACGATGTGAGCGGCGACCCCTTCGCCGGCTGTTCCTTCGTGAGCACTGTTTCCATGCCCACGAGTCCAGCAAGGCCCCCGCGCGAGGGCTGGCGGAAACCCGCCCTCAACGATGTCTCGGTGGACGTCTCGGCGGACGTATCGGTGGGCGTACTGGCGGAGGTCTCAGCGAGGGAAGCCGAGACAGCGAGGGGGCACCGCAGCGGTCAGCCACACGCCGTTCTCGCTCCGCCGGAAGATATGGCCCTGCTCGTGCATGTACCCCGCGGCGACCGTCAGCACCACCGCACGGCCCCGGCGGGCCCCCACCCGGGTCGCCGTCTCGCGATCCGCCGACAGGTGCACGGCATGCCGCGCCATGGGGCGCAGCCCCTCCGCGCGGATGGCGGCGAGAAAACGGGGCACAGTGCCGTGAAAGAGCACATGCGGCGGCGCCAGCTCGGGGAGCTCCAACTCGACAGCGACGGTGTGCCCTTGGTTGGCCCGAATGCGGCTGCCGTCCTCGGAAAGGGCGTAGCGCTGCTTGTCGTTGGTCGCCACCACCTCTCCGAGCTCCGCCCGCGTGACGGGGAAACCGTGCGCCGCGGCGGCGTCCAGCAACTCATCGACAGCGGCCCAGCCCCGCGGGTCGAGCCTGAGCCCGATGCGCGCGGGGTCATGGCGCAGATGGCGCGCCAGAAACTTGGATACGCGGACGTTCCGCTTCTCGTTCATGTACGACTCGTTCATGTACGACGAGGATGGCCCGGGTCCGGCATCGGCCGCACCGGGATATCGCCGGGCGCGAGGCGTCCCGCTTCGTTGTCGGTGCCCGGAATTAGAGTCGCGCCATGAGTTCAGCACTGAGTCTTTACCTGCTCGACGTCGCTGCCACCCGCGCCCTCGTGGGCTCCCGCGACGAGCAACTCCTGGAAGTCATACGCACCAACTTCGCCGAGGACCTCGAACGCGACGACGACTCCTTCAGCTTCGAGATCGAACGCGGCGCGCCCAGCGCGTACGAGGCGCTCACCGCCGTCGTCAACGGTGGCCCCTTCAGCGAGAAGGAGGATCACGCCTTCCAGTACGGCTACGCCTACCGGCGGCTGTGTGACCTCACCGGTTCGTTCCTGCCCAACGACTGTTTCACCCCGCACCGCGGCGACTGGCTCTCCGTCGTGGACGAGGGCCTGGAAGCCCTGCGCATCACCGCCGTATCCGTGGAGGAGTTCAGCTTCTCCGACTTCCCCGAGCCGCTTCCCTGGACCCACATGCCCGGCTGCGGCACCTGGACACCGCAGCAGATAGCCAAGGCGCTGGAGCAGTTCGAGGCCACGAAGGCGGCGGGGCACGCCCCGCCGCTCGAACCGGACGTCGTCGATGCCGTGATGCAGTGCCTCGACTGGATGCGGTACGCCGAAGCCCGGGAGGGCTTCGGCGTCATCGGCTTCCGCTCGTAGGGCTGCTGCCAGCCCCTGCGGGGCGTCTGCCCGCTGCGGGTCTGTTTGTGGCTGGGCGCGCCGTTCCCCGCGCCCCCTTCGGGGCGCGTCCCCGTCAGCGTCGGTGTGCGGCGTACGCCGTGAACTGCGCCCAGGCCGCTGGCGTGAGAGTGAGGGTCGGACCGGCGGGGTTCTTGGAGTCGCGGATGTGAACCTGGGCGTCGGGGCAGGTGGCGACCTCCAGGCAGGCGCCGCCTTCGTCGCCGCTGTAGCTGGACTTGCGCCAGTCGTAGGCGACCTCCAGGCAGGCGCCGCCTTCGCTGCCGCTGTAGCTCGACTTGAACCACGCCAGGTTGTCGGTGCCGGGTGTGGACTGTGCTTCGCTCATGCCTCTCCTACCAACCGGTCCAACAGGCTTCTGGACTCTTCGATGTTGAGAGCCTGGGTTCGCAGCATCGCATATTTTCGCGTAAGGATGCCGACCTCATTTGCGTCTGAGACGAGGATGCTTCCGCGCTGTGTCTCCATGTAGCCCAAACTCTCGTGGTCCGGAGTCCCCAGCAAGATGAAGGGGCCATTGAGCCCGGCATGGGTTTCGCGTCCGAGCGGCATGACTTGGATCGACAGCCCCGGCAGGTCGGCATCCTGCCGGAGGCGGCGTAGCTGCTCCCGCCGCACGAGGTCGCCGCCGATGCGATCCAACAGTACGGCCTCGGAGATGACGAAGCTCGCGGAGGGCGGAACCTTCCGTTGGAGAACGGCCTGACGGTCGATGCGCCCGGCGACCTGGACCTCGATCTCGTCGGCGTCCAGCGGCGGCTCCTTGCTCCGGAAGACCGCGCGGGCATACTCCTCGGTCTGCAACAGGCCGGGCAGTACCTGGTTCTCGAACCAGTCGATGGCCAAGGCCTCCTGCTCCCGGTCGATGAACTCTTCCGCCCACAGCGGATACTTGTCCATCTCCGGCATGTGCTTGACCGCGACCGCCAGGGCGCCCTTCGTATCGAGGAGCTCGTCCAGCTGTTCGGCGAGGTCGCTCTTCAGGGCGCGGCGGCCCTGCTCGATGGAGGCGACGGTTTCCTCTTCCGCGCATACCAGCCGGGCAAGGGACCGTTGCGTGTAGCCCGCCGCGCGGCGATAGTTGGCGAGGAGTTGGCCCACCATCTTCATGGCGGAGGCGTTCTTCGTACGCTTTTTGGGTTGTGGCATGACCGTGTCTCTCCCCCAACCGGCCCGGGGTTGACCGGTACTGAACCCGTACAACGGATCTGTACGAGTGGAACCGGTGTTGAGCGTAAACAAGAGACGCGACTGTTCTCATATGAACCGCGAAACTCACCTCCCGCATTTCCGGGAGCACTTCTATCGGCGGGAGCGGCGCTCAGTTCCCCGTGCGCGGGCCTTCGTGAGGGCCGCGCTCAGTGGTTGGGGTGTCAGCGAGCGCAGCGACGACGTACTGCTGTGCGTCAGCGAGATGGCGACGAACGCGCTGCTGCACGGGGTGCCGCCGGGGCGGGGATTTCGGGTGATGCTTTGGCTGGAGCATGACGGACTGTTGCGAATTGAGGTGCACGACAGCGGGGAGGGAACGCCGCGCTTGTCGTGCGTCGACGACGAGGCGGAAACCGGTCGCGGACTGCTGCTGCTCGAAATGCTGGCGGACAAGTGGGGAGTGGGGGAGCGGAGCCCGGGAAAGGTGGTCTGGGCGGAATTCGCGGGGTGCTGTGCGCGACCCCGGCGTCATTGAAGGGACGCCGAAAGGAAGACCGTGCCGGCGAGCGTCGGCCCCGAGCCGGCAGCCGCCGCCGCGGTGGCGCTGCGGCGGCGGCTGGTTCGGGGGACCGGTCCCGTCCCCCACTCCCTCGTTCCGGTGTCACCCGCGGCTGAGGGTGGCGGCGATGATCTCGGAGCTGTCCGCGTGCAGGGCCTGTGCCGCCGTCTGCCCGGTTGCCGCCAGGTAGGTGTCGACCAGTCTGTTGCCCGCGGCGTACCCGGCGCCCATCGGCAGTCCCACCGGGGTGAGACCGAAGCGCTCGGCGCTGGGGTCGCCGTGCACCCAGGCGGAGAAGTTCTCCATGCCTGTCACGTCGAGCCCGGTGAGCACCTTGCTGAAGACCTCGTCGTCGTGCAGGTGCGGCACGCCGATACGGGCGGGGCCGAGTTCGTCGCCGTAGAGCTGCCGGGCGAAGGCGTCGGCCAGGCCCTCGGAGACGATGTGCTCGCCGACCGTGACGGTCGTCGGATCCCACACGACGCCGCCCGGGCCGAACCGCAGGTTGTGGTGGAGTTCGTGGACGGCGGTGGCCTCCAGCCGCTCCACGTTCTCGGGGAAGGGCCAGAACGTGATGGCGATGTAGCCGGAGATGCCGCCGAACCCGGTCAATCCTTTGCAGGGACCCATGAAGTGCTCGTCACTCGGATCGCCGAGCACGAGCGCCACGGTGATGTCCGGAGCCTCCAGCCCCGGCGTCGCCTCCAGCAGTACGGCGAGGGCGTCGTCGAGTGCGCGTTGCATCCGCTCCCGGGCCCCGGCCGCAGCCAGGGTTTCGACCGCGTCGAGGCAGCGCTCCTCGTCGCGGTCGAGGGGGAACCCGGAGGTTTGGCGATGTATGCCCACCAGGTCGACCTCGCCGGGGTAGTAGCGGTACATGCCCTGGATGGGTTCCAGCATCGAACGCAGCAGGTCGACGCGGTCTGCGGCGGGGGCCGTCAGAATCCGCTTCATGGCGGAGCAGGTGTCAAGAACGGTGATCGACATGGCCGCGAGGCTAGAAGTTGACGCAGCGTAAAGGGCAAGTCCCGGTCCCCCGGTCCCCGGTGCTGCTCGTCGAGACGCGGCCGACCTGGCGCCGTCCCCCTTCCCGTCTCGTCACCTCATGACCGGCATTCGGGTGCGGGTGCCGCTCCGCTCGGCCCAGGCAGGGCTCCCTCGACCCCATGGCGAGCCAAAGCGGCCCGCCTCGCCCGAAAACCGGTGGATCCGCGCTCGGGTGTGCCGCTAGCGTGCTCCCGCTCCTGTCGCCTGGCCGAGGACGTGCCGTTGTACATCCAGTGAGATCTCCCGAGTGCTGATTGGTCGCGCGTCGCGTATGTGCGCCGCGCTGCTTCTTGCTGCGGACTTCTCACTGGAACCGGTGTACTTTCGTGCCCGAAAACTGGGTGGTCGTGCCCATCTGCCTGCCTGTCATTCTCCGCCGCTGCCACGTATGCGCCTCCGCGCGCTTCCGGGCGACCGGCAGATTCCGCGTCAACGCACACCACAAGCTCCTCGACGTCTGGCTCCTCGCGCTGTGCACCGTGTGCGGGGGGACCACCAAGCTCACCGTCCTGGAACGAGTGAACGTGCGCTCCATACGGTCCGAGCTGCTGGACCGGCTGCACCACAACGACCCCGATCTGGCAGCCGAGCTGCTCCAGGACCCGGCCATGCGGCGCCGCAACCGCGTCGCCCTCGACTGGGACAGCGCCTGGCGTCTCCACACCGGCGGATCGGCTCGGCTGGAGGACGAGGCGATCGATGTCGCGGTCCGTTTCGCGGCGCGGATACCTGTCCGACCGGTGCGGCTGATCGCTGAAGGTTTCGGCTTGTCGCGAGCCGAGGTCGAGAGACTGATCGCCGAGGGGCGTCTCGTATCGGCGGTCCGGCTGAGCGGAAAGCTGTCCGGCGACTTCACCTTCACGCTCAAACGCTGAGTCCCACGGGTGTCCCCTGGGGTGTCCCCCGGGAGCGGGGCCTGTCCGGCAGGATCAGCCGGACAGGCCCTGGTCGACGTCCACGTCGGCCAGCCCGTCGAGCATGCGGGAGAGGACTTTCACGCAGGCGTTCAGCTCGGCTTCTGTCAGATCGTCGGCCACCTGACTCAGGAGGCTGCGTTCGCGGGCGTGGAGAGCGGTCATCGCGGCCTCGCCCGCGGGCGTCAGGCGGATGAGGGGAGAGCGCCGATGGGCGGGGTTGGGGGTGGCCTCGGCCAGTCCCCGTTCCGCCGCGTCGTTGACCATCCGCTGGACGAACTGCCGGCTCAACGCCTGGGCGCGGCCCATCTGCGGCACCGTCATGGGGCCCTTCTCGCGCAACAGGTCCAGGACGGCACGTACCCCGACGGAGAGTCCTTCGGTGGGGGCGAGTTGTTCCACCCTGCGGTGTGCCCGCCGGTAGAGCGGGCCCACCAGCGCGTACACCTCGGCGAGCCGGGTGGCGAGTTCGTCCGGAGGGAGGGGGGTCTTCGGTGGTGCGTCGTGGTCGGTCACCGCTCCAGGATGACACCTTGGTTGCCAACTTTGGTGAGTGAATGACATCTTGGTTGTCATGACGGATCGTGGCGAACGACCCCGAACCCCTTCCTTCCGGACCCACTTTCTCCGGATGCCGCACGGCTCCCTGGCCTACCGCGACGAGGGAAGCGGCCCCACCCTGGTACTGCTCCACGGCGGTTACCTCGACCACGGCATGTGGGAGCAACAGATAGCGGCCTTCGCTCGGCACCACCGCGTCATCGCACCGGACGCGCGGGGACACGGCGCCTCCTCGAACGCGGCGACGCCGTTCCGGCACACCGACGACCTGGCCGCACTGCTGCACCACCTCGACACCGCTCCGGCCGTACTGGCCGGCGTCTCGATGGGCGGTGCCACGGCCGTCGACACCGCACTCGAACACCCCCGGCTCGTCCGCGCGGTGGTGATCACCGGAGGCGGAACCAGCGAGCCCACCTTCGAGGACCCGTGGAGCCTGGAGGTACTGGCCGAACAGCAGCGGGCGCTGGCCACCGGCGACGTCGAGGGCTGGGTCGAAGCCCACCTGCGCTTCGCGGTGGGCCCGCACCGGGCACCCGAAGACGTCCGCCAGGACGTACTGCGGTCGCTGCGGGAGATGGCGCTGCACACCGTCTCCAAGCACACCGCCGACGAACCGGACCACCACGTGCCCGTCCCGGACACCTGGAAGCGCGCCGCCGGCATCGACGTCCCGGTGCTGGCCATCGACGGAGCCCTCGACTCGCCCGACCACCTCGCCATGGCCCGCCGCCTGACCAGCACCGTCCGCGACGGCCACTCCACCACCGTCGCCCACGCGGCCCACTACCCCAACATGGAAGAACCCGCCTCCTACAACACCCACCTCACCACCTTCCTGACGCACCTGCCGGGCTAGGAGCCCTCCGGGGGACGGCCTGGGGATCAGGGACCGGTGCGAGGTCGAGCTTCCGACGGCGGGGAGAACTCCGACCGAGCCGAAGGCCGCCCACGTGCCGGCCGATCACACCGGGCTCGGATTACATCGGCTGCAGATCGAGACGCCAACGGACAGTACTGCGCTGCTGCGCTCCACCGAACTCCAACGGCCGCGCCCGCAAAGGGCGCTGCGCTCCTTGTTCGGGGATACCTGGCCCGGGATATCCCTCACTCTCCGCTCGCCGCAGTAGCGTTCGGTAATAGTGCCTGTTAGCTTTGGGGAACGCTTTCGGACGGTCGCACAACAGGCCGGCCCCACTGCGGGGGCGGACCAAGAGGGGCGTCGAGCCGGTTGTGCCCGGAAAGGCAACAGGCCGTCCGCATTCAGGAGGAGGGGGAGAGCGGAGCCATGGGGGGCGACGCAACACCGGACAAGAATCCCACCCCGGGAACAAAACCGGGTGGACATCTGCCGCAGAACTCCGACTTGGTCAACTCGGAGTCGCAGAAGAGGGCTGCGGCACGCTACATCGCGGAGACCTTGGGCCCGGAGACACACAAGGCGGGCTCGAAAGCCGACGGAGACACCGAGACCCTCACAGGAAACCCGCAGAGCCCGACGGGAAGCGGGAAGCTCCACGGTTGGGAGGTGTGGACCGGCATACGTCACCGCCTGACGGTCTGGCGTAAGCACCACAAGCACCTCACCCGGAGCCTGTCCCACGAGCGTGAGGCCCTGTTGGATGTCAACAAGGTCCTCAACAATACCGACATCGACACCAATAACCGCATCAACTCGGCGGCCCCGGGAATCGACTCGACGGCGCCCGGACTTCGACCCAAGAGCGGGCTTGACAAGTTTTGAGGGGGGTGGCAGCGGCATGGCGATTTCTTACGAGGACATCATCAACTCGGATCTCGGTGACCTGGAGACGGCCGCCAAGTCCTGGGAGACGATGGGCAAAAGGTTCGGAACTCTGGGCGGCCACTACAGGGATCACGTTCGGGCAGCTGTGGATGCCGATAGCTGGCAGGGCAAGGCGGCGCACAAGTTCGGACAGTGGGGGCGGAAGACAGCCGAGGAGTACGACCAGGCCAAGGGCGAGGCACACGGCGTGGCTGCTCTGCTGAGGCTGGCGCACGCCACTCTGACCGCCCGCAAGAAGGCCGTGGAAGCCGTTCGCGACGATGCTCAGGACGAGGGCCTGGACGTCGACTCCAGAGGCCGCTGCACGATGAACCTCGAGAAGGTCGAGGCGAAGAAGGGCAAGAAGGTCGCTGATGAGTACCGCGAGGACAAGCAGGCCCGGGCGATGGCAGAGGAAAATTGGAATAAGGCGATAAAGAAAGCTGTCAGGGAAACGCAAGAGGCAGACGCAGCCTTGAAGGAAATCTTCATGGCCGACCCGAAGGAGCCGGAGAGGGGCTTGCCCAACGGGTTCAACGGTGCCATCGGTGACGAAGCGGTGAAGAAAAGCGCGAAGCGCGCCGCTGAGACCTACAAGGACATCAGGGACGGTAAAAACCCGTCGCCCGAAGAGCTGCGTGAGGCCGGCATCCTGGCCCGGGGGCTCGATGACGACCCTGTTTTCAGCCGTACATTGATCAACTCCATCGGAGGCCCGGAAGGCCTCATCAAGACCCACAATCGACTCGACGACCTGGCCTACGCAGATGACACGGACCGGAAGAAGACCTTCCTGTCACTGGACAAAGGTCTTGCCGTGAACCTCGCGTCCGCCACCAAAGAGCCGAATACGGCTTTCTACAAAGAGTTCCAGGCCAAAATGCGAGATGTCGGCCTGAAAAAATATGACATGAAGCTGGTGGCCCAGGACCCTGGGGATGCCCCGGGCCCTGGGCCGGTCCGTGGCTACCAAAGCCTTGTCTCCCTGATGCAACGCGGCGACGATGACTATGGCAAACAGTTCCTGACCGATACGGCTGATTCTATCCGCGTTGCTGAGGACGAGGACAAGAACGGTGACCCGGATGTCTGGGATCTGCAAGGGAATTTCGACGGAAAGAAGTACGCACACTTTGCCAATGACCCCTATGACGGGATTCTTGACGTCATGTCAAGGCAACCCGATGTGGCGACGGAGTACCTTGACCCTGGCGAGCCGGGCGAAAAGGGCAAGAATGACAATCTTGCGTACTTGCTGAACGACCGGAACTGGAAGACCGTCGACGGGGGTCCGGTAAGCCCGGACGGGAGCGACCCGGACCAAGAGACCAGTCACTCGCGGCAAGGGCTTGCGCATGCGTTGGAGGCAGCGGCCACAGGCGAGCAGCCGCAGGACATCAAAGAGCCAGCCCGTCTGGATGCTACACATACGAAGGCAGAAGCCAGGGTTATGAACCGAGCGATCGAATTCCTGGATCCTGGTCAAGGGGGAGGAGCCATTCACCCTAACTTGCAGGAACCCATGGCAAATGCATTGGCTGATTATGCGCCTGACACTCACAGAAGTTTGTACAGTGCAGATAACGTCCGGGACGATCCCTCTGTGAGCGGTTCTGAGGGGGATGCCCAACTATCCGCCAGCCCGGAGAAACTCATCCGTGTCATGAGAGGGGCTTCGGAATCTCCTGATGCCTATTCAAAGATTTACGACGCGGAGCGCGCGCAAATCCAACAGGGTATAGCCAAACTGCCTGATGGTTTGACTCCGGAGCACGAGGATGTTATTGACCAAATGCGGCGTGCCGGTGCTGGAATGGGTGCCATGGAGGCGATCAAGGAAGATATCGTTGGCGACGAGGCCAATGATGAGCTGGACAAAATTCAATGGAAGGCAAAAATCAAATACCATGTCATCGGTGGGCTTGTGACTCCGGTGGGAGGCGGCCGGGGAGACCCGTTGCAGCGATTCGTCGATACGTGGGCCTGGGAGGATGCGAACGAGGAAAGTGCGGCCGTAAGAAAAGCGCTCAATGAAGAAAATACGGATCTGTGGCTTTCCTCGGACTTCCAAATCCGCAATATGGTGAACCGCTGGGCCACGTCTTCCGGGCACAGTGAAGACGACCCCAGCGTGACTAATTTGACGGCTCGAGAAGCGATGGGGCAGCGCAATGACGCACGCCGGGATGCGTCCCAATATCTGAAGTAGTGAGGCGGAGGCGAGCGTTGCAGCGCAAATATGTGATGGTGTCCTTCATTGCCTTCTGCTGCGTCATGGCCGGGGCGGTGCTGGTGGCTCGGGAGACAAAAGGCGAAGAATTCAAGGCGCTATGCAAAGGTGTTGTACGGGAAGAAACTGCTCGTGCAGCCATCGGTGACGGGGAAATCAAGAGATTCCGAGTCGATGATGACGGCCTGTCAAGAAGCAGCGGGTTGCCAGTGGAATGCGGCGCCAGAGCAAAAGATCGGTCACGGTACGTGACATTTTCGGTAGGGTCCTCTGAATTCTCCTCTCGGGTTCTCGATCAGACCTTGCATGACAACTTGTTTATCGGGGATATTTCTTCTCCCTTGGGTGCGAAGTGGCCAGGGACTTTTACTTTGGAGAGCCCAGGTATCGCACATGCCACCGTAATGCTCGAATGCGGCTCCGGGCAACAGGATTACTTGCTGCTCAACATCAAGTCATTGTTTTCCGATACGGACACCGACTTCTCCGAAAGTAAGGGTGAGAGGCTCAGGCTGGCTCAGGCGGCTGCTTCTATGAGTAAGGAAGCGGACAAGCGGTGGAATTGTGGAGCCCAGTTGGGCAAGGAACTCCGCAAAGCGCCTGCCGACCCGCTCAGAAGCCATCGTGAACCACTGTCCGAGGCGACCGGGACATGCCGCAGCATGCGGCAGCTTGCTCCGGCCGCCAAGAAGTGGGGCATCACGCGGGCTATTGGTACCGCAGCGGTCGAGGAGGCTCCGACTCAGGACTGTCTTCTTGTCAACGACGAGGGGAAAAAGGTCTACCGGTTGTCGACCTTGAGCGGCCCGCTCGCCCAGGGCTATCGATTTTCAAGCGGCGTTCTGGGCGAGGTGAACGGGAAGGCGGGCCGGTCCGAACAGAGCTCCGGTTGGGCCTGGGCCAGTGCCAAGTGCCCTGAGGGGCAACCGTCGGCGTTGTTCACCGCCGCCAGCATGCGTAACGGCGACGAGGACCGCCTCGAGGTGAGCCCCGCGTTCGAGCGGGACCTCCTGAAGGCGTTCGGGTCGGACATGGCCGCGCTGCACGGGTGCGAGAAGCCGACCCTCCCCTGAGGGGCTGGATGAGGAGCCCAGCCGTTCTCGGGGGTGGGGCCCTCGCGTGAAGGGCAGCCGCACCCATTGCCTCATCGCCGGTCCTCCGCAAGGGGCCACCAGGGCGCCGCACCAGCGCAGTGGCCCCCCGTCCGCACGTCTCCGCGATGTGGAATCGCGTACGGTTGACGGCTGCCCTAAGGAACGCAGAAGGGGGCCGCCGCGTTGAACGCGCAGCACAGAGCGGAGCCAGAGACCATCCGTGACCGCGAGGTCGACGCGGAGCAACAGCATCTCGACCGGGTGTACCGGAGGCTGGAGGAGAAGATCCATGAGGCGGAGTTCCTCATGGACGACGCCTCCAAGCGCGCCCAGGTGGGCACACCTGGCTCGCTCGCCGAGCGCGATGCCCAGGTTTTCCGGGCCGGGGTTCATCTCAATCGGCTCAACAGCGAGTTCGAGGACTTCCTCTTCGGCCGGATCGATCTGCTGGAGGGCAGGACGGGCGAGCGCGGACCGGACGGGGCCTACACCTCCGTGGAGCCGGCGGAGGGGGCCGTCCGGGAGGAGGGCGGCGAGCAGCTGGCCGATATCGCCGAGACGCTGCACATCGGGCGGCTCGGCGTGCTGGACGCCGACTACGCGCCGCTGGTCATCGACTGGCGTGCCCCGGCTGCCGCGCCCTTCTACCGTTCCACTCCGGTGGCCCCCGGACGGGTCGTGCGGCGTCGGGTCATCCGCAGCAAGGGGCGGCGGGTGCTGAGCGTCGAGGACGATCTGCTGCGTCCCGAGCTGAAGGCCCGGCTGGCGGGGGAGGAGCTGGCCGTGGTCGGGGACGGGGCGTTGATGGCGGCGCTCGGGCAGGCCCGCAGCCATACGATGCGGGACATCGTCGCCTCCATCCAGGCCGAGCAGGACGAGGTGGTCCGCGCCCCCGCCGCCTCCGTCACCGAGGTGGAGGGCGGGCCGGGGACGGGGAAGACCGCGGTGGCCCTGCACCGTGCCGCCTATCTGCTCTACCAGGACCGGCGGCGCTACGCGGGCGGAATCCTGATCGTCTCGCCGACCCCGCTGCTGGTCTCCTACACCGAAGGTGTGCTGCCCTCGCTGGGGGAGGAGGGGCAGGTGGCCATCCGGGCGCTCGGCTCGCTGGCCGAGGAGACCACGGGCGCGGAGGCGACGACGTACGACGAACAGAGCGTCGCCCGCGTCAAGGGCTCGGTGCGGATGGTGAAGGTGCTGCGCAAGGCGGCCCGTGGGGTGTTGGAGCTGGGGTTGCGTACGCCGGTGCCCCAGCGGCTGCGGGTGGTCGCCTTCGGGGCCCGTGTGGAGCTGGACGCGGATGAGCTGGCAGCCGTACGGCAGCAGGTTCTCGGCGGTACGGCGCCGGTCAACCTGATGCGTCCCCGGGCGCGGAAGCTGCTGCTGGACGCGCTGTGGGAGAAGGCCGGGGCGCGTCGCCGGTACGACGACGAGGAACTGGCCGCCGAGGCCCGGCAGGGGTTCGACGAGGACATCGCGGGCGAGGACGACTTCCGTATCTTTCTCGACGCGTGGTGGCCGGAGCTCACCCCGCGCCAGGTGCTGGGCGCCATGGCGGACGAGGGGCGGCTGGCGCGCTGGTCGCGGCGCGTGCTGCGGCCCGGTGAGGCCCGCACGCTGGCGCGCGCCCTCGCCGCGCGCCTCACCCCGCAGGGCGAGGGCCCGCTGTCGGTGCACGACATCGCGCTCCTGGACGAGCTGCGCACCCTGCTGGGTGCGCCCGCGCGCCCGAAGAAGCGGGAAGTGGACCCGTTGGACCAGCTCACCGGGTTGGAGGAGCTGACCACTGCCGCGGACCGGGACGGCGCGGGACGGCGGGAGCGGGTGGCCGAGCGGCACCCGCAGGAACGTACGGAGTACGCGCACGTCATCGTCGACGAGGCGCAGGATCTGACGCCCATGCAGTGGCGCATGGTCGGCCGACGCGGCCGGCACGCCACCTGGACCGTCGTCGGCGACCCCGCGCAGTCCTCCTGGACCGACCCCGACGAGGCCGCGGCGGCACGGGACGAGGCGCTCGGGAAGCGGCCCCGGCGCCGCTTCGAGTTGACGGTCAACTACCGCAACCCGGCCGAGTTGGCCGTTCTCGCCGACCGGGTGCTCGCGCTGGCCATGCCCGGCGTCGCGCCGCCCCGCGCGGTTCGCTCCACCGGCGTCGAGCCCGGATTCACCGTGGCGGGCGACGACCTGGGCGCCTCGGTGCGGGAGAGCGCCGCCCGGCTCCTGGCGGAGGTCGAGGGGACGGTGGGCGTGGTGGTGGCCATGCGGCGGCGGGAGGAGGTGCGCGAGTGGCTCGCGGGACTGGGGGAGCGGGTCGTGGCGCTCGGCAGCCTGGAGGCCAAGGGTCTGGAGTACGACGCGGCGCTCGTCGTCTCGCCCGCGGAGATCGCGGACGAGTCGCCGGCCGGGCTGCGGGTGCTGTACGTCGCCCTGACGCGGGCGACGCAGCGACTGCAGGTGCTGAGTGCTCCCGCCGACCTCCCCGACGCCGAGGGCGTTCCCGACCTGCTGCGGGACTGATCGCGACCGAGCGGGACCGAGAGGACCGACGGGCGGGACCGCGGGGACCGACGGGGCGAAGAGGCCTCGAAAACGGTCCGGCAACGGGGGTCCGGCAACGGGGAATCAGGGGCGCGGGGCGTTTGTTAGCCTGGGTGTGGCACCGGCCCGATCCATGCCCCCGGGCCCAACCATAGGCGCTTCGAGCGCCCACTTGCCGCGAGGCGAGCTGGCGGGTCGGTGTCACTTACACGTCATGAGAGGGCTCCCGTCGAAGCCGATGGGAGCCCTCTTTTTCACTGTGCGGTCCGGGGTGTCGGCGGGGTCAGCCGACCACGCGGACGCCGTCGGCCTGCGGGCCCTTGCGGCCCTGGGTGATCTCGAATTCGACGCGCTGTGCGTCTTCCAGGCTGCGGTATCCCTCACTGTCGATCGAGCTGTAGTGCACGAAGACGTCCGGCCCGCCGCCTTCCTGTGCGATGAAGCCGTAGCCCTTCTCGGCGTTGAACCACTTGACCGTGCCCTGAGCCATGTTGCGGGTCTCCTGTGATGCAGAGGCAGTGTGCGGGGCGATCTTAAGTCGCTTTCGTGCTGTTTCAGGGGAATTGAGGCCGTTTTCTTATGGGGTGACAATCTCTCGGATAGTGGAATACGCTTTCCGAAAGTGCGGGCGCGTTACCACGTACCGGGGGGTAGGTGGGACGATCGGTTGACGTGGCGCGTTGTGGGCCGCAAGAACTGCGGCCACGCGCGCGCACGTGCACAACGTGACAAGGGAAAGCAGAGGGAAGTCGGCAATGGCGCCAAGCGTCTCCTACTCGATGACGGTCCGCCTGGAGGTCCCCGCTGGCGGGACGGCGGTCAGTCAGCTCACCACGGTCGTGGAGTCGTCTGGCGGCTCGGTGACGGGCCTCGACGTGACGGCGTCGGGCCACGAGAGACTGCGGATCGACGTGACGATCGCGGCCAGCTCCACGGCGCACGCCGACGAGATCGTGGCCCAGCTGCGCACCGTCGAAGGCGTCACCATCGGCAAGGTCTCGGACCGGACCTTCCTGATGCACCTCGGCGGCAAGATCGAGATGTCCGCCAAACACCCCATTCGCAATCGCGACGACCTGTCGATGATCTACACCCCCGGCGTGGCCCGCGTGTGCACGCAGATCGCCGAACACCCCGAGGACGCGCGCCGTCTGACGATCAAGCGGAACAGCGTCGCCGTCGTCACCGACGGCTCCGCCGTGCTGGGCCTGGGCAACATCGGCCCGCAGGCGGCGCTGCCCGTCATGGAGGGCAAGGCGGCCCTCTTCAAGCGCTTCGCCGGGATCGACGCCTGGCCGATCTGCCTGGACACCCAGGACACCGACACCATCGTGGAGGTCGTCAAGGCGCTGGCGCCCGGCTTCGCCGGTATCAATCTGGAGGACATCTCCGCGCCCCGCTGCTTCGAGATCGAGGCGCGGCTGCGGGAGGCCGTCGACATCCCCGTCTTCCACGACGACCAGCACGGAACCGCCATCGTCGTGCTCGCCGCGCTCTACAACGCGCTGCGCGTCGTGGACAAGCGCATCGAGGACGTGCGCGTCGTGATGTCGGGGGCCGGCGCCGCCGGTACGGCCATCCTGAAGCTGCTGCTGGAGGCCGGCGTCAAGCACGCCGTCGTCGCCGACATCCACGGTGTCGTCCACGCGGGCCGCAAGGACCTCGCGGACGCCGAGGAGGGCTCGCCGATGCGCTGGGTCGCCGACAACACCAACCCCGAGGGCCACACCGGCACCCTCAAGGAGGTCGTGGTCGGAGCCGATGTCTTCATCGGCGTCTCCGCGCCCAACGTCCTGGACGGCAGCGACATCGCCAAGATGGCGGAGGGCGCCATCGTGTTCGCGCTCGCCAACCCGGACCCCGAGGTCGATCCGGCCGCGGCCCGCGAGTCGGCGTCGGTGGTGGCCACCGGGCGCTCCGACTTCCCGAACCAGATCAACAACGTGCTCGTCTTCCCCGGCGTCTTCCGCGGCCTCCTGGACGCGCAGTCACGCACCGTGGACGACGCGATGATGCTGGCCGCCGCGCGGGCGCTCGCCGATGTGGTCGGCGAGGACGAGCTCAACCCGAACTACATCATCCCCAGCGTCTTCAACGAGAAGGTCTCCGGCGCCGTCGCCGGAGCCGTCCGCAACGCCGCCCTCGCCGAGGGCGAGGGCAAGGCCGCCAAGGAGCCCGCCCAGGCGTGAGCTGCCCCGGCGCCGGGGGCGTCGGCAGGGCGCTGTCGGCGAGTCGGGTGGGGGTTCACTCGGGCGGGCCCTCTAGTGTTGCGGGCAGCACCGCGCGAGGACGCCGGATGACGCCGGATTGGCTTTACCGCCGCAGGTAGGGGCAGGATGCATCCCCAAGGACTTGGTCCGAGGGGGAGACCCCGATCCGGACCTTGTCCAGGGGATATCCCCACGGGGCGCGCGGGCCCGAAGGCGGACCCGGGTCCGGGGACTGTCGGAGGGCCCTGGCAGCATCGGCTTCGCTGTGTCTGATATGCGGCTCTGCCGCGTGGCACGCCTCATCGGCAAGAAGAACACGGGAGTACGAATTATGAACCGCAGTGAGCTGGTGGCCGCTCTGTCCGAGCGTGCCGAGGTGACCCGTAAGGACGCCGACGCGATCCTGTCGGCGTTCGCCGAGACCGTCGGCGAGGTCGTCGCCAAGGGCGACGAGAAGGTCACCATCCCCGGCTTCCTCACCTTCGAGCGCACCCACCGGGCGGCGCGCAGCGCGCGCAACCCGCAGACCGGCGACCCGATCCAGATCCCGGCCGGGTACAGCGTCAAGGTTTCGGCGGGCTCCAAGCTCAAGGAAGCGGCGAAGGGCAAGTAAGCCCAGGAGACCTGAAGCCCAGGCCACCTGCAGCCCAGGACATCCGAAGCTCAGGAACCTGAAGCTCTGAAGCAAAGGGCGGCCCCCAAGGGGGGCCGCCCTTTTCGCGCGTACGCGGAGGTCGAAGCCGGGCGCTGCCGGGGGTCGCCGGAGCCGGGAGCTGCCGGCGCGGTCGCCGAAGCTAGGCGCTGTCGGCGCCGAGGGCGCCGAAGGAGAGCGGCAGCGCCTTCAGGTCGACCTCCCGCAGCGAGGCCAGCAGGAGGGTGCCAGGGGCCTCCTCGATGCCGTCCACGGTGGGCACGGCGATCACCCGGCAGCCCGCGGCGCGTGCCGAGGCGGCGCCGGTGGGGGTGTCCTCCAGGGCCAGGCACGCCGCCGCGGGGACGCCCAGCCGGTCGGCGGCGGCCAGATACGGGTCCGGATGCGGCTTGCCCCGCGGCGTTTCACCGTGGGCGACCGAGCAGGTGAAGCGGTGCGGCCCCAGAGTGGCCAGCACCAGATCGGCGATCGGCCGCTCGGACGCCGTGACAAGAGCCACAGGAACGCCCAGCAGCCGGGCGTCGTCGAGCAGCGCCAGCGCTCCGGGCTGCACCGTCACCCCGGCTCGCACCCGTGCCGTGAAGGACGCGTCCAGTCGCGCCTGGGCGTTCCCGGCGGCCAGCCCGGTGCGGCGCGCGACCAGCTGGGCCGCGCCGTCCAGCGGCAGCCCCGCGAAGGGTGCGAGGGCGGCCTCGTCGGCGGGTGCTCCGTGCTCGGCCAGCAGGTCGGCGAGGGAGGCGAGCCAGTCACGCTCGGTGTCGACGAGGGTGCCGTCCATGTCGCAGAGCAGGGCCGCGGGCATCGAGGGGGCGCCTTGCGGCCGGGTGCCGGTCGAGGCGGCGGGGCGGGGCGGGGGAGTGGGCAATGCGGGCTCGCACTTTCGTCGGTGGGTGGATGCTGCCGGGACGGTGGCTGTTCACGCGCGGGTGCGTGCCAGCGGGTTGGTCTGGGTGGAGTTGCGGACGGTGAAGACGACGGAGCCGGGGCGGTAGCGGTCGTCCGAGGTCTCCACCGGGCGGCCGTCGGCCGTGGTGGTCGTCCGGCGCACGCGCAGCAGCGGGCTGCCCCGGCGCACCCCCAGGTGCTCGGCGTCGGCGGTGCCCGCCGCCACCGCGTCGATGTGGTGCTCGCCGTGTGCGAAGACCAGCCCGGTGTCGTCGTAGAGCCGCTGGGTGACCGACTCGCAGTCGGCCGGCAGCGCCTCGACGGCGGTGCCGATCCACTCCGCGTAGACGGTGCGCTCCAGCAGCACGGGCTCCTCGTCCAGCGTGCGTACCCGCAGCACCCGCAGCACCGGCGAACCGTGCCGCACCTGCAGCAGTCCGGCCTCCTCGGCGCGGGCGGTCTCCCAGTCGGCGGCGACCACCAGTCCGCCCGCCGTCCGGCCGCCCGCGCGGGCCCACTGGGCGAAGCTGCGCAGCTCGGTGAAGCTCTGGCTGGGGGTCGTGGACAGGACGACGCGGCGGGCGCCCTGGCGGGAGCCGATCAGACCCTCGGCGAGCAGCGCGGCGACGGCCTGCCGCACGGTGCCCCGGGAGGCGCCGTGCGCGGTGGCGAGTTCGGCCTCGGAGGGGAGGGTGGCCCCGACCGGATAACGCCCGTCGGCGATGGCGCGGCGCAGCTCGTCGGCGATCCGCTCGTGGCGGGCGGGCTCGGGCATGGGGCGGCTCCTCGAAGTGCTGCGCTTACGGCTGCGCGGGCTCGCCCGATCATGCCATCTGTGCGCAGTGGTGTGCACATTCGATGGGTGGGACAGATGCGTATAACCGCTGTTCGCAGGCCTAAACCTGTTGGCAAATAACGCTTTGAGCTGGGGATTTGATGGAGGTATGGGCTTTGCGCCGAGGGGTGGGTGCTGTTAGCTTGCCCTGGCTCAATGAATCGAGCTTGTCCATACAGGTGACGGGCGCGAACCCCAGGAGTAGACACGTGAAGGCAGACCATCACAGCCGTAGGAGCCGCCGCCGGAGCCGCCTGTTGGCCGCCGCGGCAGCGGCCGTCACCCTCTCCGCCGTCGCCACCGGTTGCGGTTCCGCACCGGCGCAGGGCTCCGACAGCAAGGCCGCCAAGGCGCGCTCGGCCGCGGACCTGGGCGGTATGGACAAGCTGGTGGAGGCGGCGAAGAAGGAGGGCGAGCTGAACGTCTACGCACTCGCCCCCACCTGGGCCAACTACGGCCAGATGATCAAGGCCTTCGAGAAGAAGTACGGCATCGAGGTCCACAACGAGGACCCCGGCGGCAGCAGCCAGGGCGCGCTGAACGCCGCGGCCAAGCGCAAGGGCCAGGACCGCGCCGTCGACGCCCTCGACCTGGGCACCGCCTTCATGCAGCAGGCCAAGGCCAAGAAGCTGCTGGCGCCCTACAAGGTCAAGGGCTGGGAGGCGATACCGAAGTCGCAGAAGCAGCCCGACGGCTCCTTCATGAACAACTACGGCGGCTACATCTCCATCGGCTGCGACGCCAAGGCCGTCAAGGAGTGCCCGAAGAGCTTCAAGGACCTGCTGAAGCCGCAGTACAGGAACAAGGTCGCCCTCAACGGCAACCCCAACGAGTCCTCCTCGGCCTTCTCCTCCGTCATCGCCGCCTCGCTCGCCAACGGCGGCGGCTTCGACGACGTCCAGCCCGGCCTCGACTTCTTCAAGAAGCTGAAGAAGGCCGGCAACTACGTGCCCGTCGAGTCCACCAAGGCCACCATCCAGAAGGGCGAGACGCCCATCTCCATCGACTGGGACTACCTCAACCTCGGCTACGGCGAGGAGCTCAAGTCCAAGGGCGTCGACTGGCAGGTCAACGTCCCCGAGGACGGCCAGTACTCGCAGTACTACAACCAGGGCGTCAACAAGTACGCCCCGCACCCGGCCGCGGCACGGCTGTGGCTGGAGTTCCTCTACAGCCCCGAGGGCCAGAACATCTGGCTCAAGGGCTACTCGCGGCCCGCGCTGCTGGAGAAGATGACCAAGGACGGCACCGTCGACAAGAAGGCCGCCGCCAAGCTCCCCGAGGTCGACGGCGCGCCGAAGTTCCCCACCCCCGCACAGGAGGCCAAGGCGCAGAAGGCCATCAGCCAGGGCTGGGGCGCGGCGGTCAGCTGATGGCTGCGACGACCCCCGCCCCGGCTCGAAGCGGCGCCGCCGACGCGGAGCGGCCGCCGGCACCCTCGCCCACGAACCCGGCGAAGCGCCACGCGCGCGGCGGCGGTGCGCGCCGGTGGCGCTGGCCCGCCGTCGTACCGTTCTTCGCCTTCATGGCCGTCTGCTTCGGGCTGCCCGCCTGCACCCTGGCCTACAACGCGTTCACCGTCGTCGACCCGTCCACCGGCGCCAGCCACTACAGCCTGGACAACATGCGGCACTCGCTGTCCGGCGCCTACGCCACCGGGCTGGCGGGCAGTGTGAAACTCTCGCTGCTCAGCGCGGTGCTGGCCACCGTCCTGGGCACCGTCATCGGCCAGGCGCTGCTGGGCGCGGGCAACAGCGCCCTGCGCAAGGCCGTCATCTCGGCCTCCGGTGTCTTCGCCAACTTCAGCGGCGCCCCGCTGGCCTTCGCCTTCATCGCCACCCTCGGCACCACCGGCACCGTCACCCGGCTGCTGCACCTCAAGAGCACCGGGTTCAGCCTCTACACCTTCACCGGACTGGTGCTGGCCTACCTCTACTTCATGGTGCCGCTGATGGTCGTCACCATCCTGCCCGCGCTGGACGGTGTGCGTACGCAGTGGCGGGAGGCCGCCGCGTCCTGTGGGGCGACCAAGGCACAGTTCTGGCGGCACGTGGGGCTGCCGGTGCTGATGCCCTCGCTGCTGGGCGGCGCCGTGCTGATGTTCGGCACCGCCTTCGCCTCGCATGCCACCGCCGCCGTGATGACCGGCAGTTCGGTACCGCTGATCACCATCCAGATCGCCAACGCCCTGTCCGGCAACGTACTGGTCGGCCAGGAGAACCTGGCGCTCGCCATGAGCCTCAACATGGTGGTGATCGCGCTGCTCGTGATGGCCGTACAGATCCCGCTGCAACGACGGAGCAACCGATGGCTGGGATGACCGCCACTCCCCGCACCCGCACCGCGACTCCCCGCCCGTACGGTCGCCCGCTGCGCAGCCGCCCGTACGGCAGCGTCCTCGTCCTGCTGCTGGCCGCGCTCTACTTCCTCGTCCCCGTCGCCGCCTCGCTGTGGTTCACCGTCGACGACCCCGGCAAGGGGCTCACCTTCGGCGCGTACGCCAAGGGCCTGCGCGACGGCGGCATGGCCACCAGCCTCGGCCTGTCGGTACGGCTCGGCCTGGCGACCGTGGCACTCGGCCTGCTGCTGATGGTGCCCACCATGGTCGTCGTCACCCTGCGGCTGCCCAAGCTGCGCCGGGTGGTCGAAGTGCTGTGCATGGTGCCGCTCATCATGCCGCCGATCGCGCTCGTGGCCGGGGTCAGCACCGTGCTCTCCTGGGAGGACGACCTGCGGACCACCCCGCTGTGGGGCACCTTCCAGGCGCTGCACGACAAGAACTTCCCGCTCGTCCTCGTCCTCGTCTACACCGTCATGTCGCTGCCGTTCCTCTACCGTTCGCTGGACGGGGGGCTGCGCGCCGTCGACCTGAAGACGCTGGTGGAAGCCTCACGCAGCCTCGGCGCCTCGCGGCCGACCACACTGTGCCGCGTCGTGGTGCCCAACCTGCGGCCCGCCATCGTCAGCGGCGCGGTGCTCAGTCTGGCCATGGTGCTGGGCGAGTTCACCGTGGCGAACGTGCTCGGGTTCGAACCGTTCTCCGTGTGGATGGTGCACGTCGGCGAGTACGAGGCCCAGCTGTCCGTCGCCGCCGCCATGCTCAGCCTGCTCATCACCTGGGGCCTGCTGCTCCTGCTCACCAACCTCGCCGGCGGGCGCAACCGCAACCGCGGCCGCGACCGGAACCGGACCGGCAACCGGAGGAGAACGACCGTATGACCACCACCGCCACCACCGTGCAGCAGGCGACACCGGCCCCGCCCGGCGCGGGCGGCGTCGGCCTGCGGCTGCGCGGGCTGCGGCGCGCCTTCGGCGCCACGACCGCGCTCGACGGACTCGACCTGGACATCGCCCCCGGCGAACTCGTCGCCCTGCTCGGCCCGTCCGGCTGCGGCAAGACCACGGCCCTGCGCATCATCGCCGGATTCGAGACCGCGGACACGGGCGAACTGCTCATCGGCGACGAGGACGTGACCGCCGTACCCGCCAACCGGCGCGACATCGGCATGGTCTTCCAGTCCTACAGCCTCTTCCCCACCATGACGGCCGCCGAGAACGTCGCCTACGGGCTGCGCGTACGCAAGGTCTCCAAGGCCGAGCGCGCCGCACGCGCCGAGGAGTTGCTGGAGCTGGTGGGGCTGCCGGGGCGCGGCAAGCACTACCCGCACCAGCTCTCCGGCGGTCAGCAGCAACGTGTCGCCCTCGCCCGCGCGCTCGCCATCCGGCCCCGGATGCTGCTGCTGGACGAGCCGCTGTCCGCGCTCGACGCCAAGGTGCGGCTCCAGCTGCGCGAGGAGATCCGCCGCCTCCAGCTGGAGCTGGGCATCACCACCGTCTTCGTCACCCACGACCAGGAAGAGGCACTGTCTATGGCCGACCGCGTCGCCGTGATGAAGGACGGCCGGCTGGAGCAGTGCGCCGCGCCGAACGAGCTGTACGAACGGCCGACGACGCCCTTCGTCGCCGAGTTCGTCGGCACGATGAACCGCCTCCCCGGCGTCGTACGCGACGGCGGCACCGTCGAAGTGCTGGGACGCCGGCTGCCGGTGCACGGGGAGTGTCCCGGCGCCGGGCGAACGGTGGAGGTACTCCTGCGCCCCGAGGGACTGAAAGTGCGCGCCGGTACCGACACGGACGGCGAGGCGGCGACCGTCCGGGTCGCCACCTTCCTCGGCGGCACCACCCGCCTCCTGCTGACCACCGACTCGGGCGCCGAGGCCAAGGCCGACCTGCCCAGCTGGGAAGCCGAGACCCTCACACCGGGCGCACGCTGCACCCTCACCCCGCACGAGAAGCCCGTGCTGGTGGAGGAGGCCGCGTGACCACCGACCGACGCACCGTACTCGGCGCCGCCGCCGCGGCAACCGCCCTGGCCGCCACCGCCGCTCTGCTCGGGGCCGCCCCGGCGGGAGCCGCGACAGCAGCGGCTCAGCAGCAGCCCGGGGACACCCCCCGGCTGCAGGTGCTCACCTACAACACCTTCCTGTTCAGCAAGACCCTCTACCCCAACTGGGGTCAGGACCATCGCGCGCGGACCATCCCCGAGGCGGACTTCTTCCAGGGCAAGGACGTGGTCGTCCTCCAAGAAGCGTTCGACAACTCCTCGTCCGACGCGCTGAAGCAGCACGCCGCCGACAGCTACCCGTACCAGACACCGGTGGTGGGCCGCAGCAAGAGCGGCTGGGACGCCACGGAGGGCGCGTACTCGGGCACCACCCCCGAGGACGGCGGAGTCACCCTGCTCAGCAAGTGGCCCATCGTGCACCGGGAGCAGTACGTGTACGCGGACGCGTGCGGTTCCGACAAGTTCTCCAACAAGGGCTTCGTCTACGCGGTGCTGGACGTGAACGGCACCCGGGTGCACGTCGTGGGAACCCACACCCAGGCCACCGACTCCGCGTGCGCCGAAGGCGAGAACGGCGGTGGCAGAGCCACCCGCGCGAAGCAGTTCAAGGCGATCGACGCCTTCCTGGACGCCAAGCACATCCCGGCCGACGAACAGGTCATGGTGGCCGGGGACCTGAACGTCGACCGGTACGGCGACGAGTACGCCTCGATGCTGTCCGACGCCGGAGTCGTACCCGCCGACGCACGCACGGGCCACCCCCACTCCTTCGACACGCGGGAGAACTCCATCGCCGCCGACCGCTACCCGCAAGCCCCGAGCGAGGACCTCGACCACGTCCTGCACCGCAGCGGACACGTACGCCCCGACAGCTGGACGAACCACGTGGTCAAGGAGCAGACCGAGCCCTGGACGGTCTCCAGCTGGGGCAAGGAGTACACCTACGACAACCTGTCGGACCACTACCCGGTGACGGCGGGCTGACGGCCCCGCCCACCGGGACCCGGCCCGGCATGCCGAAGCCCCCGGCACCCACACCGGTGACGACCGGTGCGCCGGGGGCTTTGTGCGTGCGGAACAGCCGCCGAACCGGCCGGCGGGCGGGCCGGAACAGCCGCTGAACCGGCCGGCCGGGAACAGCCGAAACCGCCGAACAGTCGAAATCGCCTAGGGGCGTTCGACCTTGGCGCCCAGCTCGACCAGCTTCTGCTGAAAGTTCTCGTAGCCCCGGTTGATCAGGTCGATGCCGTGCACCCTCGAGGTGCCCTGCGCGGCCAGCGCGGCGATCAGATACGAGAAGCCGCCGCGCAGGTCCGGAATGACAAGGTCGCTGCCCTGGAGCTTCGTCGGCCCGGAAACCACCGCCGAGTGCAGGAAGTTGCGCTGGCCGAAGCGGCACGGCATCCCGCCCAGGCACTCGCGGTACAGCTGGATGTGCGCGCCCATCTGGTTGAGCGCCGAGGTGAAGCCCAGGCGCGACTCGTACACCGTCTCGTGCACGATCGACAGCCCCGACGCCTGGGTCAGCGCCACCACCAGCGGCTGCTGCCAGTCCGTCTGGAAGCCGGGGTGGACGTCCGTCTCCAGCGCGATGGCGTTCAGCGGGCCGCCCGGGTGCCAGAAGCGGATGCCCTCGTCACCGATCTCGAAGGCGCCGCCCACCTTCCGGAAGGTGTTGAGGAAGGCGATCATCGACTTCTGCTCGGCACCGCGCACGAACACGCTGCCCTCGGTCGCCAGTGCCGCGCTCGCCCAGGAGGCCGCCTCCAGCCGGTCGGACAGCGCGCGGTGCGTGTAGCCCCCCAGCTTGTCGACGCCCGTGATCCGGATGGTCCGGTCCGTGTCCATCGAGATGATCGCGCCCATCTTCTGCAGCACGCAGATCAGGTCCTCGATCTCCGGCTCGACCGCCGCGTTCGACAGCTCGGTGACACCGTCCGCCAGCACCGCCGTCAGCAGCACCTGTTCCGTGGAGCCGACCGACGGGTACGGCAGCCGGATCTTGGTGCCCCGCAGCCGCTGCGGGGCCTCCAGGTACTGCCCGTCGGCGCGCTTCTCGATCGTCGCGCCGAACTTGCGCAGCACGTCGAAGTGGAAGTCCACCGGACGACCGCCGATGTCGCAGCCGCCCAGACCCGGGATGAAGGCGTGCCCCAGCCGGTGCAGCAGCGGACCGCAGAACAGGATCGGGATGCGGGAGGAGCCCGCGTGCGCGTCGATGTCCGCGACGTTGGCGCTCTCCACGTGGGAGGGGTCGAGCACCAGCTCGCCGGACTCGTCCCCGGTGCGGACCGTCACACCGTGCAGCTGGAGCAGCCCACGGACGACCCGGACATCCCGGATGTCAGGCACGTTGCGCAGTCGGCTCGGCTCACTGCCCAGCAGCGCGGCGACCATGGCCTTGGGAACGAGGTTCTTCGCACCCCGGACACGGAGCTCGCCCTCGAGCGGGGCGCCACCGTGGACGAGGAGTACGTCGGCTGGGCTGTCGGTCATGGATCTCCGCGATTCCGCGAGACGGGATGGGACAACAGGCAAGCGTAATGGCCTCGTCCGGTGCGGACCCAAGTCCGAGGGGGGCAGGGGACTGTCACAGGTCAGCAATAACACGTAGGGTGATTTGCCCGTTACCTGACGTACTGCGAAACCGGTGGCTGTCGTGCCGCG
This sequence comes from Streptomyces sp. B15, assembly GCF_018070605.1. NCBI lineage: Bacteria > Bacillati > Actinomycetota > Actinomycetes > Kitasatosporales > Streptomycetaceae > Streptomyces > Streptomyces sp. B15. Next base: position 24,123 of record NZ_JAGPXJ010000006.1, on the reverse strand, counting down.
CAACGGTGTGCGGCGTCAGGGTGGGGGTGCGGACGAGGTACGGGCGGGGTGCGATGGGGCGCGGATGAGGCAGGGCTGAGGCGTGGGACGGTCCGGTGGGGGCCCCGATCCGGCCATTGGGTCCCGCAAACGGCGCAGGTGCGGGATCATTGCCGTATGACCGAGGTGTCCTCGCTCACCGGACGACTGCTCGTCGCCACACCGGTGCTGGCCGATCCGAACTTCGACCGCGCGGTGGTGCTCCTCCTCGACCATGACGAGGAGGGCTCACTGGGCGTGGTCCTCAACCGTCCCACCCCGGTGGACGTCAGCGACATCCTGGAGCCGTGGGCCGCGCTCACCGGCGAGCCCGGCGTCGTCTTCCAGGGCGGCCCCGTCTCGCTGGACGCCGCACTGGGCGTCGCCGTGGTCCCCTCCGGCAGAGGCGACCGCACCGACGGCGGCCCCGGCCGCGCGGTCGACGGCGGTACGGGCGCCGCATCGGACGAGAAGAGAGCCCCGACGGCGGACAGCGCGCCGCCCCCGGGCAAGCAGGCCGAAGAGCCCGGCGGACGGCCGGTGGACCGGCCGGACGCCCCGCGTGGCCCGGCAGAGAACGCCACCGGGCGCGGTGGCCCCGCCACCGGGCGCGGCAGCGCCACCGGTCGGCCGGAGACCGCAGGTGAGAGCGCTTCCGGTGGCGATACGGAGGGCGCCGACACCGCCGAGGCGGACCCCGGAGCCGCCGCCGGAATCGGCCCCGAGGCCGACGCCGGCCCCGGTCCCGGCCTCGACGCCGGCACCGACACCGACACCGTCCTGGACACGGACGGCCCCCTCGGCTGGCGGCGGGTGCACGGCGCCATCGGCCTCGTCGACCTGGAGGCCCCGCCCGAACTGCTCGCCGCCGAGCTCGGCTCGCTGCGGATCTTCGCCGGATACGCGGGCTGGGGCCCGGGACAGCTGGAGAAGGAGCTCTCGGAGGGCGCGTGGTACGTGGTCGAGTCGGAGCCCGGCGATGTCTCGTCCCCGGCCCCCGAGCGGCTGTGGCGCTCCGTACTGCGCAGGCAGCGCAGCGAGTTGGCGCTGGTGGCGACGTACCCGGACGACCCGTCGCTGAACTGAGGCCCGTACCGACCGGGGCCGGCCGGAGGGCCGTCCCCCGAGGTCGCGGAGACGTCACCGGGGGAGCCAGGAAGCGGAGCCGAACACGGGTCCGCGCAAGGCTCCCGACGGGTGACGCGGGCCACGGCCCGTGCCTGACGTGTTCCGGTCGCATGAGTACCCTTGGACTGCATGAGCACTCTTGAGCCCGAGCGCGGGGCGGGCACCGGCACACTCGTCGAACCGACCCCGCAGACGTCGCACGGTGATGGCGATCACGAGCGGTTCGCCCACTATGTCCAGAAGGACAAGATCATGGCGAGCGCGATGGACGGGACGCCCGTCGTCGCGCTCTGCGGGAAGGTCTGGGTCCCGGGTCGCGACCCGAAGAAGTACCCGGTCTGCCCGATGTGCAAGGAGATCTACGAGACGATGGGTCCCGGCGGGGACAAGAACGGCAAGGACGGCAAGGGCGGCGACAAGAAGTAGCCCGCCCACGCGTTCTCGCTCCGCGCCCCCCGCGCACACGCGTCACGCGCGTACCGCGAACCGCCGCTTCGCCCGTACTCCGTACGGGCGAAGCGGCGGTTTTGTCTTCGGCCGTCCGCCAGGGGCGGCAGCGACGCTGCCGCCCCGCCCCTCCCCTTGTTCCGGCTTGTTCCGGCGGGGGCCTCGGAAGCCCATTCTTCGGACGGCTCTCTTCCACTTTTCCGCTCCTGAAGTCGCTGGGTGGGGAGTTGGCGCCGCTGCTACCGTCAGGTGCACGACAGTCACCTGATGCAACAGGGAGCCAGCTGTGCACCTCACCCGCCCCGCCGTCTCGTTGGCCGCCGCCACCGCTGCCGCCGCGCTGCTTCTCGCCGGGTGCGGCGGGGGCGAAGACGGCGACTCGCAGAGCGACAAGATCGAGGGCGCGGATTCTTCGAAGGACAAGTCCCCGAGCCCGAAGAAGAATGAGGGCGCCCAGCAGAAGGAGCCCGACTTCCGCACCAGCGACATCGAACTGCCCGATGACGTGAAGCTCGTCTTCGACTGGGACCAGCCCTCCGACCCCGACAAGGCCGCCGCCTTGGATGGAGCCGCGGACTATATGAGGGCGATGGATCACGGCACGGTGAAGCAGGATCCCAAAGACCCGGTGCTGGCACAGCACGTGGTGCCATTGCAGACAGCAGAAGAAGCCGCGAGCAAGAAAATCAAAGCTGACGTGAAGAACGGCTACACGGTCACGGGGACCGAGCGCTTCTCACACGAACAGATCGGCGATGTCGTGGACGGGCGGCTCGTTGAGGTCTCCTTCTGCCTGAATCAAAAGGATTCCTTCAGTAAGGAGATCAAGACTGGAAAGGTGCTGCGCACCGAGGAGAGTGAGGAGAGTTACCTGCGTCTTTCGTTGGTGATGCAGAAGCCTGACAAGGCTGGGCAGGTGTGGAAGGCGCGAACTTTCCGATTCGTGGGGGAAGGTAAGAAGAAATGTACGGGCTGACTCTGAGGCGAGTACTCGTTGCTGGCTTCTGCCTGACTGCTGCCGTCGTCCCTGCTGCTGCCGCCAGTGCGGATGACAAGAGCCGAGGGTCCACCTTTGGTGGCTTCAAGGATGGAAAGGCCGAAACCGGAGCCGGCGGCAGTAGAGAGGTGACGTACTCCGGAAACGGTTCTGGCGGGAACAAGGGTGGGGGTGGCAATCTGTCCGTGCCGGTGGGGGACTGGTCGCCGCCGCCGTGTTGGTACGCGCCCACGTATACGCCGAAGGAGCTCAAGGAGAAGGTTGACGCGTCGCCGTACTCGTTGACCGGGCGAGCTCCCAACAACGGTCGTCTCAAGCAGGAGACGGACCAGGACATCCGGCACATGTACTCGGAGGGCGAGTACAAGGACTTCAACCTGAAGAAGCAGGGTGAGGGGAAGTTCTGGGCGGCGGTGCCGAATCCGAATGAGAAGGACGCGGCGAAGCGGGAGTCGTGTACGAGGTTGCCGTTCTGGGTGAAGAACGGTGAGCGGCCGGATGACGTGGAGAATGCGATCAGCCCGGAGATCCTCTCGAAGTTGGCGTATGCGCAGATCACGGTGCCCGAGACGCGTGTGGAGTTGAATCCGAAGGACAAGCAGACGGTCAATCTGCCCACCTGGGTGTGGCTGGACAAGGGGCGGTACAGGCCGCTGTCGGTGAAGGCGTCCGTGGATCTCGGCGGGGGTGAGGAGATCTGGGCGCGGACGACGGTGACGCCCGATTCCCTCAAGCTGGACCCGGGGACGGAGAACGCGACGGTGCACCCGGAGTCCGGTGAGTGCGCGATCAAGGGTGACGGCAGCATTGGTTCCCCTTACAAGAAGGGGAGCGGGAAGAAGGCGCCGCCGTGCGGGGTGACGTATCTGCGGGCGACCCAGGGCGGCGGGACGTACACCTTGAGCTCCACGCTGACGTGGAAGGCGTCGTGGGAAGGCAGTGACGGCGCCGGCGAGAACGAGCTGCCCACCGGCGAGTTCGGCGGCCAGCAGGACGTAACGGTCCAGGAGATCCAGTCCATCAACTAACCGGGCCCTCACCAGGGTCGCCGGATCGGGTGACGGCGCACGCCGCCGTACCGCCCGGCAGGCGGTGGCGGTTGGCGGCGACGAGGCGATAGCCCATGTGGGCGGCCCAGCGAAAGGGCGGCAGGGTCAGTACGGCGCCGGCCACCGGCCAGGCGCCGCCCGCGCTGAGCAGGGCTTTCGCGAGGGCCTGGGCGCCGCCGTACACCGTTCCGGTCGGCGTCACCCACAGCACCTCGTGTTCGGCGCGCTCGCGCGTGATGCCCAGCGCGGCGAGTTCGGTGCGGTCGAGGAACTGCCAGGGCTCGCTCACGCACCGGGGCCGCACGTGCCGTTCGCCGAAGCGCACCGCGGTGGTGCAGAAGCCGCAGTCACCGTCGTAGACGAGTACCGGTAGAGGTCGGTTCGTCACCGGAGGCGTCATGGGGAAAGGGTCCCACGCCGTCTCAGTCGGTGCGGTCGGCCCAGATCGAGCTGCTGCGCAGCCTGGCCGAGGACGGACCCTGCACGCCGCGCGAGGTCGCCGGACGACTGCGGATCGCGCCCTCCACGGTCAGCAACCTGGTCCGCGCGATGACGGCGTCCGGGCTGGTGGAGCGGACGCCGTCCGCCACCGATCCGCGGACGGTGCGGCTGGCCGCCTCCCCCAAGGCGCTGGACCTGCTCGGCCGCTATGACCGGGTGAGCACCTGTGCCCTCCGCCGCGCCCTGGAGGAGCTCGGTCCGGAGCGCCGCGAGGTGCTGGAGCGCGCGCTTCCCGTGTCCGCGGAGCTGCTGACGGTGCTGGAGACGCAGCCGCAGTCCGGGGCGGCTTCCGCGGGGTCGCCCGGGGAGCCGGCGCGGGGCAGGGGGGCAGGAGTCGGTGCGGGAGGCCGGGCAGGAATCCGGGCAGGAATCCGGGCAGGAGTCCGGCGCGGTGTAAGGCGCCGTTCGCGCGGTGTTTCCCGTCCGCGCAACGTTTCCCTGTTCGCGGCCCGAAGTACGCAACGATCTTCCGGCAATGCGCAACAGGCATGCATTCCTGCCGTGAGCTGCGGACTCGTAGGCTCATGCCCCGTGCCAGGAGTGGCGGTGACCGCCAGTTCGGCGGCCCCCTCACCGGTGCACGGGTAGATCCCCGCACGGGCTGACGCGTCATGCCTTTTGTCATGTACGCGGATTGTGGTCGCCGTCGCATTCTCCGCCGACGCAGCGACAAGGAGCCCGACATGCCGCCGGAACACAGCGGAGCGCCGCCCACGGCCCAGCCCGCCTCCGAACCCACCTCCCCGCCGGGACCGGAGACGGGCTCCGCACCGGCCCCCGGCTCGACCTCCGGCCGGGCCCCGGCCCCGGCCGCCGACCAAGCTTGGGCGCAGGGCCCAGCACCCGGGCGCAGAAGCAGACTGCTGCGCCGCAAGCCCGTCGAGCGGCTGATCGCCGAGGGCGGGCAGGGGGAGGGCGGCGCGCTCCGCCGCTCCCTGTCGATGTGGCAGCTGACGACCATCAGCATCGGTGCCACGCTCGGCACCGGGATCTTCGTCGTACTCGGCGAAGCCACTCCGCTCGCCGGGCCCGCCGTCGCGATCTCCTTCGTCCTCGCGGGACTGACGGCCCTGTTCTCCGCGCTCTCCTACGCGGAACTGGCCGGCTCCATCCCGGTCTCCGGCTCCTCCTACTCGTACGCCTACGCCACCATGGGCGAACTCGTCGCCTGGATCTGCGGCTGGTGCCTGGTGCTGGAGTACGGCATCTCGGTGGCGGCCGTCGCCGTCGGCTGGGGGCAGTACCTCGACGAACTCCTGGCCGGCACCATCGGGGTGACGATCCCCGCCGCGGTCTCCGCACCGCTCGGCGAGGGCGGCTTCGTCAATCTGCCCGCGCTCGCGGTCATCCTGCTCGCCATGGTCTTCCTGATGGGCGGCGCTAAGGAGAGCGCCCGCATCAACACCACCATGGTCGTCATCAAGATCGTGACGCTGCTGCTCTTCTGCGGCATCGGCTTCTTCGGTATCCAGGCGGGCAACTACGCGCCGCTCGCCCCGCTCGGCGCGACCGGCGTCAGCGCCGCCGCCGCGACCCTCTTCTTCTCCTACATCGGCTTCGACGCCGCCTCCACCGCGGGCGAGGAGGCGAAGAACCCCAAGCGGGACCTGCCCCGGGCCATCATGCTGTCCCTGCTGATCGTCACCGTCCTGTACTGCCTCGTCGCGCTGGTCGCCGTCGGCGCCATGCCCTGGCAGGACTTCGAGGGCACAGACGCCGCTCTCGCGCAGATCATGAAGGACGTCACCGGCATCGGGCTGTGGAGCGTGGTGCTCGCCGCGGGCGCCGTCGTCGCCATCGCCAGCGTCGTCTTCGCCGTCCTCTACGGCCAGACCCGCATCCTGTTCGCCATGTCCCGGGACGGTCTCGTACCGCAGGTGTTCGCCAAGGTGAACCAGCGGACGGGCACACCACGTGCCAACACCCTGCTCGTCTCCGCCTTCTGCGGCACCCTGGCCGCCACCGTCCCGCTGGGCGAACTCGCCAACGCAACCAGCATCGGCACCCTGTTCGCCTTCGCCCTGGTCAACGTCGCCGTCATCGTCCTGCGCCGCACCCGCCCCACCATGAACCGCACCTTCCGGGTGGCGCTCTTCCCCCTCACCCCGCTGCTCGGCTTCGGCTTCTGCGCCTGGATGATGGTCAGCCTGCCCGCCGTCACCTGGGCCGTCTTCGGCGCCTGGATGGCCGTGGGCCTCGCCTGCTACTTCCTCTACGGCATCCGCCACTCCCGCCTCACTGCGAGACTTGGCGCGGACGAGGCAGTCGCGGAACGGGCGAACGGAGACCGCAGCGGATGAAGGTGTACATCAGCGCCGACATGGAGGGCGTGACCGGGCTGGTCGGGGCCGACGACGTACAGATGGGCGGCCGGGACTACGAGCGCGGGCGCCGGATGATGACCGAGGACGTCAACGCGGCGGTGCGCGGGGCACTGGCGGCCGGAGCCCGTGAGGTCGTCGTCAACGACACGCACAGCACGATGCGGAATCTGCTGGTCGAAGACCTGCACCCGGCGGCGTCCCTGGTGCGCGGCAAGCCCAAGCCGATGGGCATGCTCCAGGACCTCGACGCCTCCTTCGACGCCGCCGTGTTCGTCGGCTACCACGCACGCGCCGGTGCCCTCGGCGTACTCAGCCACAGCTTCATGGGCCACGAGATCGAGGACATGTGGCTGGACGACGACCGTGCCATGGGCGAGATCGGTTTCGCGTACGCGACGGCCACGGCGCTCGGCGTGCCCGTCGTCGCACTCTCGGGCTGCGACGTGGCCTGTGCGGAGGTCGCCGAATGGGACGCGAACGTGCGTACGGCGCCCGTCAAATACGCCAGGGACCGCTTCGCCGCCCGGCTCCGCCCCGCCGACGAGGCGCGCGGCGCGATCGAGGAGGCCGTACGCGAGGGGGTGCGCCAGGCCCCGTCCCGTACCCGCCCGGCACCCGACACCGGCGCCCACACCCTCACCGTACGCTGGCAGTCGGCCTCCGTCGCCCAGCAGTTGGAGGGCATCCCCGGCGTCACCCGTCCGGGTAAGCACCCGGCCGACGACCGCTCGGCCCACGACCGCTCGGTACGGGTCAGCGGCGATCTGCCGGCCCTCTTCCGCCTCTTCGGCGTCTTCATGGGCGTCGCCTACGCGCTGACGGGCCAGGCACCGTACTGCTAGTGCTGAGACCGCACAGGTTCGGCGGGTTGGTGGTCGTGGCGGTTGGATGTGGGGTGACGTCCGATTCGACCGTGGGAGGCGCGGTGGCCGAACCTGTCCGTGTAGGCAGACTGACCGACCAGGAGGGGCAGAAGCTGCAGCGGATCGTGCGCCGTGGCAGCACCAACTCGGTGCGCTACCGGCGCGCGCGAGGATGCTGCTGGCCTCGGCCGCCCCGTCCCTGGCCGCGCTGAAAGCGATCCGCGCGGCCCGGCCGGACGGCGGTCCACGTGATCCTGGACAACCTGTCCGCCCACAAGGGCAGCAAGATCCGCCAGTGGGCCCGGAAGAACAAGGTCGAGCTGTGCTTCACGCCCACAATCGCCTCCTGGGCGAACCCGATCGAGGCGCACTTCGAGCCGCTGCGGCAGTTCACTCTGGCCAACTCCCGCCACCCCAACCACACCGTTCAGACACGGGAGTTGCAGCGATACCTGCGCCGGCGCAACATCAACGCCCGCCACCCCGATGTACTCGCCGCCCAGCGCAAGGAACGCGTTCGCATCCGAAGCGAGAAGGGCATCCGCTGGGGTGGGCGCCCCCTCAAAACCGCGGCCTGACGCCACACCCTCAGCTGAGGATCTCGGCCGCCTTGGTCATCGCCCCTCCCGCGTCACCGGTGTTCATTGTTCCCGCCGGTTCGAACAACAGGATCGCGGTCTCCTCGTCTGCCACGGGGCAGTGTTCGACCCCGCGGGGAACTACGAACAGCTCGCCGGGTTCCAAGACCACATTGCCATCCCTGAGCTGGATGGTGAGCCGCCCACTGATGACTAGAAACAATTCATCGGTGTCGTCATGGGTGTGCCAGACGAACTCCCCCTTCAGTTTGGCGAGCTTGACCTCGTAGTCGTTGAGCACCGCCACCTTCTTCTGCGACCACAGCTCGCTGAACTGCGCGAACTTGTCGGCGAGGTTCACAGGAACAGCTGACTTGGACATACGGCATCCTTCCTCAGGGCCGGGCGCCGGGATCGACCGCAGGCGCTCCTGCCGGCATCACGAGCCTGCCGCGCCCCGGCTCCGCTGGTCTTGTACGTTCCTGGCATGGCCTCTGACCGCCCCCACACGTCCATCAGCGCCTGGAGGCCGCCGGTCCCTGGGATCGCCGAGGTCTTCCACGCGCACTTCACCGACCACGCGTACCCGGCCCACACCCACGACACGTGGGACCTGATGATCCTCGACGACGGCTCTGTGGACTTCGCGCTCGACCGTCGCCGCCACGGGGCGACCGGCAGCGCCAGCGTCCTCCTACTGCCTCCCGGCGTCCCTCATGACGGTCGGACGGTCACCGAGTCCGGGTTCCGCAAGCGCAACCTCTACCTCGACGACTCCGTACTCCCGCAGCGTCTGGCCGGCCGCGCAGTGGACACCCCGGTCGTCAGCGACGGGCTGTTGCGCTGCCGGATCGACCAGCTGCACGCAGCTCTCGTCCATGCCGGTGACAGGTTCGAAGCTGAGTCCCGCCTCTCGTTCATCCGAGAACGGCTCCACTTCCACCTCGCGGCGCTCCAGCCCCGCGCACCAGGGCGTGAGGCAAACCGGCTCGCCGCTGAACTGCGGGAACTGCTGGACTCACGAACTCGCGCCGGCCTTCCCCTGCACGAGGCCGCAGCCACCCTGCATGCCCACCCCACCCACCTGATCCGCTGCTTCAAGCAGACATACGGCCTTCCGCCACACGCCTACCTCACCGGCAAGCGCATCGAACACGCACGTCGCCTTCTCCTCGACGGCCACCGACCCGCCGAGGTCGCCACAGCCGTTGGACTGCACGACCAAGCCCATCTGAACCGGCACTTCACACGCCACGTTGGCACCACACCCGCGCGTTACCAGCGCACTCGCGCCGGTTTTGACGCAGCTGCCTCCTGAGCCTCACATCGGATACTCACGTCCAAACGCCCCAGTAGCCCCACCTCGAACATCAACCCGGCGAACCTATGCGGTCACAGCACTAGCCGCTCCTGGGCCTGGGCCTGGGCCTGGGCCACAGGATCGGAGAAGCCCCTGGCCGGTCACCGGTGACCGGTCACCCGGCGCGGAAGGGGAGCGTGAGCCAGGGACTCTCCGGATCGGTCGTCAGCACCCGATGGGCGTCCAGCATCTCCTCGTACCACGGCCCGAACTCCTCCTCGTCGAAGTGGAGGCAGCGGCCGAGGATGTACGCGGCGGAGAAGTCCTCCCACGAGCGGTAGGTGACGGTGCTGACCCGACCGGCACGGAGGACGGCCGCCTCCGCCTCCTCCACCGTGCAGAAGCGGGCCGCCAGTCCGAAGCGGGCCATGTTGGAGCCACGGCCGTAGTCCCAGGCGGCGACCGAGCGGACGAACCGGCCCTCGGGCAGCAGCCCGTCGGCGCGGAACCTCGCCTCGTACCGGGTGATCCGGCCGATCAGCCGCTTCACACCGTCGATCTGCCACTCCACCTCCTCCTCGGTGGGGCCCTCCGTGCGCGTCACCCCGTCCGGCGTCAGCTCGATCGTGGCCGTCGCGACCCGCTTGCGCAGCACCCGCTCCGCCGCCTGCCGCCAGTGCGCCGGCTCCACCTGCCCGCCGAAGTCCTGGGCCAGACTGTGCCGCAGCCCCAGGGTGAACTCCCACACCGGGCTGCTCATCTCGTTGGTCAGCAGCTCCTCCTGATACTGCTGCCACTTCTCCCGCGTGGTCACCCCCCACCAGCGTTCGAGCGCCCGCCGCTCGTCGTCGTAGCCGATTCCGTGGGAGAGGGAGTTCCAGTAGCGGCTGTTGTACACGGACAGCAGCGCCCCGCACGCCAGCCCCCGCGCCACGGGGCCGGTACGCGGGCCGCCCACCCACAGCGTGCGGAGCCTGCCCTGCTTGGCCAGATCCTCGGCGCGGTCGGCGTGCTGCTGCCACAGCGCGCACAGGGACCGGCTGGCCGGGAAGTACGCCTCACAGGGCGACCCCGGATTCACCGCCAACCACGGCGGATCCTGCGGCGACCACCTGCGGGCGTACTCACCCAGGCTCTCCGAGATGAAGACCGGATCCTCGACCGGCGCCGGCAACATGGCCTCCGTGTACACGGCCGCACACCAGCCCTGCACCTCGGGACGCCAGACCGGGTGCATCCGGGCCGGTACCCGGCCCGGATTGGCGTCCAGCCAGGGCCGGGAGGCCAGCCGGTAGAGATACTGGTTGGCCAGTACGTCCAGGTATGCGGCCCAGTCATGACGGCACTTGGCCTCGTACAGCCGCTGCTCCACCTCACTGGGCACCTCCGCCCAGACCGGCGCCGCCGCCCCTGTCCCTGCCGCCCCCGCGACCTCTTCGGCCGCCCCCCGCTTCCACATCCGATGCCCTCGCACTAGCCGTCGCCCTGTTCGCCGCCCCACCCTGCCCGCCGGGTCAACGGAGCAACTGCACGACTGGTATCACCACATAGACGAACACCAACAGCCCCGCCACACAGGTCCCGATCACCCGCCCCGTGGTGACCCCCTTCTTCCGCGCCCCCGAAACCGGCGGCGCCCAACCCGCCCCCGGATGCGCTCCATACGGATTGGGCGGCGGCGTAGGCAGTCGCGGGGGCCGCTGGGCCATGGATCGGTGACCTCCGAAGGCTCGCTCGGTGAGAGGGAGACTGCTGCACTGCGCTGACTGACCGAGGGTGACCTTCGGGTCAACGCATGGTCAGGGCAGCCAGGATAGCGCCCGGCTGCTCCCCGCCGGGCGCCGGTCACCCCTCGTCGACCACGGCGATCAATGGACCGGGCGGCGGCCCATGCTCAGCACATCCTCTATCGGCATTCCATTGAGATGTGTGCAAACCCGCTCTTCTGTCCACCGGACGCTTACGGCGGCTCATGCGAGGTGAGCCACCCGTACGGGATACGGATATCCACGCTGCCCACCCTGCCGCATTCGCACCGTGATCAGTAGCGGGGTTTGGAGAGGGCGCGGGAGCGGAGGCGGCGGAGCATGCGGGGGTCGGTGAAGCCGACCTCGTGGGCGGCGGTCTCGGTGGTGGCGCCGTGGGCGATGAGGTGCTCGGCGCGCTCCAGGCGGAGGGTCTGCTGGTAGCGGAGGGGGGTCAGACCGCCGGTGGCGCGGGTGAACAGGCGGGTCAGGGTGCGCGGGCTGACGTCGGCGGTGGCGGCCAGCTGGTCCAGGGTGAGGGGCTCGGCGAAGCGGGTGTCGATGAGGTCCTGGATCCGGTGGACGGTGTCGTTGAGGTGTGAGCGGTACCGCAGTACGGCGCTGGCCTGCGGCTCGTCCCCGTTGCGGCGGGCGTAGACGACCATGCTGCGGGCCACTTGTGCGGCGGGCGCCGGGCCGTGGCGTGCGGCCAGCAGGTGCAGCGACAGGTCGATGCCGCTGGCGATGCCGGCGGAGGTGACGACCCGGTCGTCGGTGGTGAACAGGACGTCGCGGACGACCTTCGCCCGGGGGAAGCGGCGGGCGAGTGAATCCTGGAGCTCGTGGTGCGTGGTGCAGCGGCGACCGTCCAGCAGTCCCGCCTCACCGAGGGCCTGCGCCCCGGAGCAGACGCTGGCGACCGTGCCGCCGGCGGCGTGGTGCGCGGCGATCCGGGCGAGGGTCCGGTCGGTGAAGGGCGGGCCCGGGGTGCGGCGCGGGCAGCGCCAGCCCGGTACGACGAGCAGGTCGTCCGGGCCCAGGTCGGGTGGCCACTCGGTCCGGGCGCTCAACGCCAGCCCCTGGGCGCTGTCGACGCGTTCCTGGTCGCCGACGTAGCTGAGCCGGTAGGGCCGGCCGAGATCCGCCGCGGTGCTGAACACCTGGGCGGGGCCCGCGAGGTCGAGGAGGTGGACGCCCGGGGTGAGGACGAGGACGACGTGGGTCACGCCCGGGATGGTGTCAGCCGCCCCGGCTGCGGTTCCACCCATGACGGCCCCTCGGCACCGGTTCGGATTCCGGCGCCGGTTCGGGGTCCGGCGCCCGCTCGGGCTGCTCCGCCCGCTCAGGCCGTCGTCCGCTCCCCGCCGGGCTGCCGTGGCGCCGGCGGTGCCGACTCCGCCTCCAGTTCGGCCACCGTGGTGATCCGTGCGAACCGGTCGCGGAGCACCGCCACCGTGCGTTCGACGACGGCCTCGGCGCTCAGGCCGCCGACCGGGTTCGTCGTGGTGGCGTCGACGGGGAAGGAGACGCGGTAGCCCAGGTCGCTGCCGAGGCGGGCCGTGGTCTCGACGCACTGCTCGGTGCGGATACCGCTGACGACGAGTTCGGTGACGCCCGCGTTCGTCAGCAGTTGCTGGAGGTTGGTGGTGGTGAACGCGTTGTGGGAGGTCTTGTACAGGACGGGCTCGCCGGGGAGTGGCTGGTCGAGTTCGGCCAGCAGGCGTACCTGACCCTGCTCGGGGTCGAAGACGCCGCCCGAGCCGGGCTCGGTGTGCAGGACCCAGACGACGAGGTCTCCGGCGGTGCGGGCGAGCCGCACCAGTCTGGTGACCGGTCCGGCGATGTGCGGGTCGGCGAGGGTGGCCCAGGAGTCGGGGCGGGCGCGGAAGGATTCCTGGACATCGATGACAAGCAGCGCTCTGTGCATGTGCGCCAGTCTGGCCAGCGGCGGGGGCTGCCGACAGACACGATCGGGGCGGGTGGCGGAACGATCTGGTCACTCGGCCGGGGAGTCGACGCCTCCCGTCGCTGCCCCTTGGCTGGTACAGACCTATTGCCCTCGTGTGTGGCTGCCTCGTAGCCTCCCGTGCAGGTTGTGCTCTGCGAAACGTCAGTTGCATATGTTGCAACGCCGTTGCAGCATCGCGTGCTTGGGGGTCTCGTCGTGAAGGTCGTCAAGGGCAGACAGCGCGTCAAGGGCAGACAGCCCGGCGAGGGCAGACAGTCCGGGCGCGGGCGGCGTCTCGTGGCCCCTCTCATGGCGCTGGGAATGGTGGCGGCCGCGGTGGCCGGGTGCGCTCCCAGTACCTCCGGCGACGAGGGCGGCGCGGACGAGAAGAGCGGGACGGTACGTGTCTGGCTCTTCCGGGAGGTCGGCAACAAGCCCAAGGAAAAGGTCGTCCAAGGGGTGGTCGACCGGTTCGAGAAGCAGCACAACGGTGTGCGCGTCTCCGTGCAGTACATCCCCGTCGACAGCCGGGCCGAGAAGATCAAGGGCGCGTTCAACGACCCCGACTCGGCCCCGGACGTCATCGAGTACGGCAACACCGACACCGCCGGATACGTCGCCGACGGCGGACTGGCCGACGTCAGCGCCGAGTTCGCCGAGTGGGACGCGGCCGACGACCTCGACCCGACCGCCGAGAAGTCCGTCACCGTCCAGGGCAAGCAGTACGGCGCTCCCCTCTTCGTCGGCGTCCGCGCCCTCTACTACCGCACCGATGTCTTCAAGGACCTCGGCCTGGAGCCGCCCCGGACCCTGAGCGAACTGGCCGCGACGGCGAAGAAGATCCGCGCCGAGCGCCAGGACATGTACGGCATCGCGGTCGGCGGCGCCTACACCTACGGGGCCATGCCCTTCCTGTGGGCACACGGCGGGGAGTTGGCCGAGGAGAGCGGCGACGGGAAGTTCCGGGCCACCCTCGACAGCGCCGCCGCCAAGAAGGGCATCCAGGCCTACACCTCCCTGTTCGGGGACGACAACTGCCCCGCCACGACCTGTGCCGCCATGGGCGGCAACGACACGGTGGAGGCGTTCGCCGGCGGCAAGGCGGGCATGGCCATCGGCGGCGACTTCAACCGGCAGGCCATGGACGACGGCGCCGTCCGGGGCAAGTACGCCGTGGTTCCGCTGCCCGGCGCCCGGAAGGGCAGCGTCGCGCCCGCCTTCGCGGGCGGCAACAACATCGGCGTCCTCAAGAGCAGCCGGCACCGCAGCCTGGCCGTCGCGCTGATGAAGGAGCTGGCGGGCAAGCGCACCCAGGAGCGGCTGTTCGACGCCATGGGCTTTCTGCCGACCTTCAGCGACACCAGGAAGAAGGTGGCCGCGCGGGAACCCTTCGTCGAGCCGTTCGTGGCGACACTCGACGCCGGGACGAAGTTCGTGCCCACCAGCCCGGCGTGGGGGCGGATCGACGCCGCGCAGATCCTGCCGGGCATGTTCCAGCGGATCGTCAGCGGCAAACAGGACGTGGACTCGGCCGCCGCCGACGCCGCGGGGAAGATGGACAAGGCGTTCGCCCGGTGAGGGGGCGGGACGGCGCGCGCACCCGCCGTCCTCCCGTCCGGCACGGCGGGTGGACGCCCTGGCTCTACCTCGCGCCCGCTCTGGTCGTCCTGGCCGGATTGCTCGTCTACCCCGTCTACCAGCTCGGGCTGATCTCCTTCCTGGAGTACACCCAGGCGCAGGTCAGCGGCGGAGAGCCGACCAGCTTCCAGGGCCTGGCGAACTACCGCGAACTGCTGGGCGACCCGCAGTTCTGGGATGTGCTGCTGGCGACGGTGGTGTTCGCCGCCGCCTGTGTGCTCGGCACGGTGACCGTGGGGTGCGCGCTGGCCGTGCTGCTCACCCGCGTCCGGGCGGTGCCCCGGCTGCTGCTGATGCTGGCGGCGCTCGGGGCCTGGGCGACGCCCGCGATCACCGGGTCCACCGTGTGGGTGTTCCTCTTCGACCCGGACTTCGGACCGGTCAACCGGGTGCTGGGGCTGGGCGACCACTCCTGGACGTACGGGCGCTACAGCGCGTTCACGCTCGTCTTCCTGGAAGTCGTGTGGTGCTCGTTCCCCCTGGTGATGGTGGTGACGTACGCGGGAATCCGCGCCGTGCCCGGCGAGGTGCTGGAGGCCGCCGCGCTGGACGGCGCCGGTGCCTGGCGTACCTGGCGCAGCGTCCTGGCACCGATGCTGCGCCCGGTGCTGATTGTGGTGACCATCCAGTCCGTCATCTGGGACTTCAAGGTCTTCACCCAGATCTATGTGATGACGGACGGCGGTGGCATAGCCGACCAGAATCTGGTGCTGAACGTCTACGCCTATCAAAAGGCGTTCGCCTCGTCCCAGTACAGCCTCGGTTCGGCAATCGGCGTCATCATGCTGCTGATTCTGCTGGCCGTCACGCTGGTCTATCTCAAGCTGCTCCGCAGAAATGGGGAAGAGATATGAGCGCGGACGTCGGTGCCGGATCGCCGGCACGCCCGGGGCCGGGCGGCGGAACGCGGCCGTGGATACGGAAACCGGGGCGGCTCGCAGCCGACGGCGCCGCCGTCCTCATCGCCGCCGCCGTCGCCTTCCCGCTGTACTGGATGGTGCTCTCGGCGTTCAAACCGGCCGGTGAGGTCCGCTCCGACCACCCCGTTCCCTGGACACTCTCGCCGTCCCTCGACGCGTTCCGGCGCGTCTTCGACCAGCAGGATTTCGGGCGGTACTTCCTCAACAGCCTGCTGGTCGCGGGCACCGTCGTGGTCGCCTCCGCGCTGCTGGCCTTCCTCGCGGCGACCGCCGTGGCCCGCTTCCGGTTCCGGCTGCGGACCACACTGCTCATCCTCTTCCTGGTCGCCCAGATGGTGCCCGTCGAGGCGTTGACCATTCCGCTGTTCTTCCTCATGCGGGACATCGGCGCACTCAACACCCTCTTCTCCCTCATCCTTCCGCATCTGGCGTTCTCACTGCCGTTCGCCATCTGGATGCTGCGCGGTTTCGTGAAGGCCGTCCCCGAGGCGCTGGAGGAACAGGCTTTCATCGACGGAGCGAGCCGGACGCGTTTTCTGTGGCAGATCCTCTTCCCGCTGGTCCTTCCCGGACTCGTCGCCACGAGCGTGTTCTCGGCCATCTCCACCTGGAACGACTTCCTGTTCGCCAAGTCGTTCATCATCAGCGCGACGGAGAACTCCACACTGCCGATGGCGCTGCTGGTCTTCTTCGACACCGAGACCCCCGACTGGGGCGGGGTGATGGCCGCCTCCACGGTGATGACCGTGCCCGTGCTCATCTTCTTCGTCTGCGTACACCGCCGCCTGGTCTCCGGACTGGGCGGCGCGGTCAAGTAAGCCCTCACACAGGTGAACAAGCCCTCACACAAGGAGGACCGGTCATGTCGGCCACCGGCTGGGCGGGGCTCGTGCCGCGCGCCCGTGATGTACGGGAGGGCGACGGACCGCCCTTCGTCTGGGGGAGCGGTACGGCCCTCGTCGTGGAGCCCGCACCCGGCCTGCGCGAGGTGGCCCGCTGGCTGCGCGGCCAGTCCGTGCTGCCCTTCCGGGAGGAGGGCGAGCGGGCTCCGGACGACGGAGGGGCGCCGGACGACGAGGGGGCGCCGGGCAACACCGTGGAGCTGAGGCTGGATGCCGGGCTCGGCCCCGAGGCCTACCGGCTGGAGGTCACGGCCGACCGCGCGCTGATCGAGGGCGGGGACGCCGCAGGGGTGTTCCGGGGCCTCCAGACGCTGCGCCAGGCGCTGCCGCCCGCGGCGTTCCGGCGGGCCGGCCCCCGGTGCGAGTGGCGGATCGCGCCGTGCCGCGTCCAGGACGCCCCGCGGTTCGCCTGGCGCGGCCTGATGCTCGACGTGGCCCGGCACTTCATGCCCAAGGACGGTGTGCTGCGCCTCCTCGACCTGCTCGCCGTGCACAAGCTGAACGTCTTCCACCTCCACCTGACCGACGACCAGGGGTGGCGGATGGAGATCCGCCGCTACCCACGGCTGACCGAGGTCGGCGGCTCCCGCTCCCGCACCCGGGTGGGGCACCGTGCCTCCCCGCTGTGGGACGAGCGCCGGCACGGCGGCCACTACACCCAGGACGATCTGCGCGAGATCGTGGCGTACGCCGCCGAACGGCACATCACCGTCGTACCCGAGATCGAGCTCCCCGGGCACTCGCAGGCCGCGATCGCCGCATATCCGCAGTTGGGCAACACGGACGTCGTCGACACCTCCGCACTCGGGGTGTGGACCGACTGGGGGGTCAGCCCGCATCTGCTGGCCCCCACGGACGAGGTCCTGCGCTTCTACGAGCACGTGCTGGAGGAGGTGCTCGACGTCTTCCCGTCCCCCTTCATCCACATCGGCGGCGACGAGACCCCCAAGGAGCAGTGGCGGGCTTCGGCTGTCGCCCAGGAGCGCATCGCCCGCGAGGGGCTGCGCGACGAGGACGCCCTGCAGGCGTGGATGGTGCGGCACTTCGACCGCTGGCTCGCCGAGCGGGGGCGGCGGATGGTCGGCTGGGACGAGATCCTGGAGGGAGGCACCCTCGCGGGCGACGGCCTCACTCCGGGCGCCGTCGTCTCCTCCTGGCGGGGGTACGAGGGGGGTATCGCCGCCGCCGAGGCGGGCCACGATGTGGTGATGTGTCCCGAGCACGAGGTGTACCTCGACCGGCGGCAGGCGCCGGGGGAGGAGGAGCCGGTGCCGCTGGGCCGGGTGGCGTCGCTGCAAGACGTGTACGAGGTGCGGCCGGTGCCCGCACGGCTCGCGGAGAGCGGACACGCGGGGCGGGTGCTGGGGCTGCAGGCCAACATGTGGACCGAGTGCGCGGAGAGTTCGCAGCGCGTCGACTACCAGGTGTTTCCGCGGCTCGCCGCCGTCGCGGAGGTGGCCTGGGCCGGGCCGGGGCACCCCTACGACGAGTTCGCCGAGCGCCTGGCGGCGGCGCACCTTCCCCGCCTCGACGCCTGCGGGGTGGAGTACCGCCCCCTTGCCGGGCCTCGTCCCTGGCAGCGGCGGCCGGGAATCGCGGGGCGGCCGCTGGAGTGAGGGAGGCCGGCTCCTCGGCAAAAGGTGCGAAAGCAGCCATCCCTGGCCCTCGTGTCGGGCGGGGGCCGAGATATGCCAGAGTTGCCTCGTCCGGGCTGTGAGCACGTACCGTACGGCAGTGCAGCCGGGAGCCCGGTATGTCGGGGAAGGGGCAGCAGGTTGAGCACGCACGTACGGCATGCACCAGACGGCGAACGAGCCGCGCAGGCTGTGCCCCCTGCTGTCATGCTGCCGACCACCCTGGACGAGGCCGTCTCCGCGCTCCTGGCCCAACCCGCCGCCGTGCCGGTCGCCGGGGGCACCGATCTGATGGCCGACGTCAACTCCGGCCAGCTGCGCCCCGCCGCGCTGGTCGGCCTCGGCCGGATCAGCGAGATCCGCGGCTGGTCGTACCAGGACGGGCACGCCGTGCTCGGCGCCGGGCTCACCCACGCGCGCATGGGCCGCCCCGACTTCGCCGCGCTCATCCCCGCGCTCGCCGCCGCCGCGCGCGCCGCGGGGCCCCCGCAGATCCGCAACGCGGGCACGCTCGGCGGCAACATCGTCAGTGCGTCGCCCACCGGGGACGCACTCCCCGTGCTGGCCGCGCTGGAGGCCACGCTCTCCATCGCGGGCCCGGAAGAGTCGCGCCGCGAACTGCCGGTCAGCCATCTGCTCGCGGGGATGGACATGCTCCGGCCCAGCGAGGTCGTGGGCTATGTGAAGGTGCCGCTGCTGCACGCGCCGCAGACGTTCCTCAAGGCCACCAGCCGCACCGGGCCCAGCCGTGCGCTGGCCTCCGTCGCCGTCGTGCTCGACCCGATGCGGCGCGGGGTGCGCTGCGCGGTGGGCGCCGTCGCGCCGATGCCGCTGCGCCCGCTGGAGGCCGAGCAGTGGATCGCCTCGCTCATCGACTGGGACGGCGAGCGGTCGCTGGCCCCCGAGGCGCTGTCCGCTTTCGGGGAGTACGTCGCGATGGCGTGCATCCCCGACCCGACGCCGGAGGAGGGCGCCGACGGCACTCCCGGCGCGGTACCCCAGCTTCCGCCCGCGGCGCTGCACTTGCGGCGTACGGTGGCGACACTGGCCCGCCGAGGACTCGGGAGGGCTCTCGCATGAGCGGCACACCACAGGCACCACACGGCAACGGGAACGGAAACCGGAACGGGGGCGCGGGGCCGCACGCGGGTGCGGATCCGCACGGACACGTGAACGCGCACACGGACACAGACGAGTACGGCAACCCGACAGGCGGCGCCGAACAGTACGGCGAGCCCTACGCCGTCCCGCACGGCGCCGAGTCCGCGCACGGCGCCGGCGCCGAGGCCGGATACGCCCCGTACACCCAGGAGGCCGCGTACGGGCAGCATGTGCCCAGGAGTTGGGGCGGCGGCGAGTACGACGCCGACGCCACCGCCTTCGTGCAGCTGCCCAGCGGGGGCTTCGGGGAGTTCGCCGAGGACGTGCCGCTGGCCGCCCCCGGCACCGGGCAGGGCGGCTACACCCCGCCGCCCATCGACCCGTCCTCCCACACCGCCGCGGAGACCGGCAGCGGCTCCGGAGCGCTGCCCCCCGCCGCGGGCACCGATCCGGCTGCCGGGGGCCACTGGGTGCTGCCGTTCGCACCGGAGAACGGCGAGCAGGGCAGCGGCGGGCCCGGACAGCCGGGGCAGTACGGACAGTCGGGGCCCTACGGCCGGGCCGGTCAGTACGGAGCCGGTCCCGAATCCGGTCCCGGCGGCGGCTCACCGGAGCACGGCCCGGCCGGTGCGCCGAATCCGCACGACACGCTCGGCGGGCAGAGCGGCCACGACGCTCCCGGCGCCGCCACGGGCCCGGCCGGCTCCGCGCCGCCCGCCGGGCTCGGCCAGGGTGCTGCCGCCGCGCTCGCGGGCTCCCACGAGGCCCGCACGGGACGCCGCCCCCTCGGTACCGGTGTGGCCCGCGCGGCGACCGGGGACGAGGAGCAGGCGCAGTCCGCGCCGGGTTCCCCCGCAACCGGTACGCCCGCAACCGGTACACCCGTGCCCGGCACGCCCGCCTCGGGCACGCCCGTTCCTGGGTCCTCCCAGCCCGGTCCCGGCGCCCCCGGGACGGGGACCGCACACGCCTGGGCGCCCTCCGCGCCCTCCTCACCGACCTCGGCGCCGAGCTGGGACAGCACGGCGCCCGCACCCGGGAGCGCACCCGACGCGGTCGGCCCCGGGCCGCTGCCCCCGCAGGAGCCGGGCACGGACGCCTGGCCGACCGAGGAGGCACCGGGCAGCGCCCCGGCGGCTGCCTACAGCTTCCCCGACGCGCCCACCACCGAGCCGGCCGGCGCCGCACCCGCCGAGCAGCAGCCCCTGCCCGCCGAGCCGCAGCCCGCCGCCGGTGCCGGGATCGTCGCCAGCGAGCCGCCCGCCCCGCCCGCCGGGCCGGAGAGCAACGCGGACTCCGAGGTGACCTCCCTGGCCGAGGCCGCCCCGGTACCGCAGCAGGTCGCACCGCAGCAGCCGGAGCCCGAACCCACCCCCGCCACCCAGCCGGACGCCGCACCGCGGACCGGGGAGGCCGGTGGCGCCGACGCCCCGGCCCCGGCCGGTGCCGGGGAAGCGGACGCGGCCGCCGGAGCCGAAGGGACCGACGCGGGCGCCGGGCCGGGCACCGACGGCGGTGCGGACCCCGAGCCCGAGGGGAGCTCCGAGGAGCCGTCCGCCGAGCCGTCCCGGCACAGCGGCACCGGCCCGGCGGAGGACGGCGACGGCGACACCGCGCCGCTCCCCGAAGCCGTCGACACGGAGGACGAGCACCCGCACGTCTCGTACGTCCTGCGGGTCAACGGCGTCGACCGGCCCGTCGCCAGCGCGTGGATCGGCGAGTCGCTGCTGTACGTGCTGCGGGAGCGGTTGGGGCTCGCCGGGGCCAAGGACGGCTGCTCCCAGGGCGAGTGCGGCGCCTGCTCGGTGCAGGTGGACGGCCGGCTGGTGGCCGCCTGCCTGGTGCCCGCCGCCACCGCGGCGGGCAGCGAAGTACGCACGGTGGAGGGGCTGTCGGCCGACGGCATCCCCTCCGATGTGCAGTGCGCGCTCGCCGAGAGCGGGTCGGTGCAGTGCGGGTTCTGCGTGCCGGGACTCGCGATGACCGTGCACGACCTGCTGGAGGGCAACCACGCGCCCACCGAGTTGGAGACCCGCAAGGCGATCAGCGGCAATCTGTGCCGGTGCTCGGGCTACCGCGGGGTGCTGGACGCGGTCCGTACGGTCGTCGAGCAGCGCGCCGCCCAGGCCGAGCGCGAGGCGGCCGAGGCGGAGGCGCAGGCGGCCACCGGCCGGCAGCCGGACGGCCCCGGCGGGCCGGGAACCGGACAGCAGCCCGGCCCGGCCGGCCACGGCCAGGGCGGCTACGACCCGCAGGGCGGCTACGGCCACGGCGTCCCCGAGCAGCAGCAGCCGGGCGGCTACCAACAGCCCGCCCCCTACGAGCAGTACGGCCAGGGCGGCTACGACCAAGGTGGCTACGACCAGGGCGGCTACGGTCAGGGCGGCTACCCGACCGGCGGCTACGGCGCCCCGCAGGGCGGCGGCTACGACTACGACCCGGCGGCGCACGGCCACCACGGGACGTACGACGGCGGAGCGTACGACAACGGGGCCCACGACGGTGGTACGTACGACGACGGCACCTACGGCGCGCACATCCCGCACCAGACCCGGCACCCCGACAACGGCGGCGAGTCCTGATGCGCGCGGCCCTCGCAGCAACGCGTCCCCTGGCAGCGGGTCCCCTGGCGGCAGCGCACCCCGCACCGGCGCGCCCCGCGCACGCAAGCACAGAAAGGCGGCGGCATGACGGAAACGGCTGACGGTCACACCGGCGCCGGCCCCGGACCCGGTGCGTGCGGCTCGGGCTCGCTGCGGGCGCCTCCGTCCTGCCCACCGACTCCTACGCCAAGGCGCAGGGCACCTTCCCGTACGCCGCGGACCTGTGGGCCGAAGGACTGCTGTGGGCGGCCGTGCACCGGTCGCCGCACCCGCACGCGCGGATCCTCGCGATCGACACCGAGGAGGCCGCGAAGATGCCCGGCGTCCGGGCGGTCATCACCCACGAGGACATCCCCGGCGACTCGGCCCACGGACGGAAGATCGCCGACCAGCCGGCGTTCGCACGGGACATGGTGCGCTACTACGGCGAGCCGATCGCCGCCGTCGCCGCCGACCACCCCGACACGGCACGACTGGCCGCCGCGGCCATCGCCGTCGAGTACGAGGTGCTGGAGCCGGTCACCGACCCGGAGAAGTCGTTCGAGGCCGAACCGCTGCACCCGGACGGCAACCTGCTGCGCCACATCCCGCTGCGCTACGGCGACCCGGAGGCCACCGGCGACGTCGTCGTGGAGGGGCTCTACCGGATCGGCCGGCAGGACCCGGCACCCATCGGCGCCGAAGCGGCACTGGCCGTGCCGCGCCCGGACGGCGGCGTGGAGATCTACACCGCCTCCACCGACCCGCACACCGACCGCGACCTGGCCGCCGCCTGCTTCGGACTGCCCGCCGAACAGGTCAAGATCGTCGTCACCGGGGTGCCCGGCGCCATGGGCGACCGCGAGGACGCGGCACTCCAGGTCCCGTTGGGCCTGCTGGCCATGCGCACCGGCTGCCCGGTGAAGATCGCCCTCAACCGCGAGGAGTCCTTCCTCGGCCACGCACACCGCCACCCCACCCTGCTGCGCTACCGCCACCACGCCGACAGCGAGGGCAAGCTCGTCAAGGTGGAGGCCCAGATCCTGCTGGACGGCGGCGCCTACGCCGACACCTCCTCGGACGCCCTGGCCGCCGCCGTCTCGTTCGCCTGCGGGCCGTACGTGGTGCCGCACGCGGTGATCGACGGCTGGGTCGTACGCACCAACAACCCGCCCTCCGGACATGTACGCGGCGAGGGCGCCATGCAGGTGTGCGCCGCCTACGAGGGCCAGCTGGACAAGCTGGCCGAACGGCTGGGACTCGACCCGGTCGAGGTGCGGATGCGCAACGTCATGGCCACCGGAGACCTGCTGCCCACCGGCCAGACCGTGACCTGCCCGGCGCCGGTGGCCGAACTGCTGGAAGCCGTCCACGAGGCGCCGCTGCCGCCCCTGCCCAAGGACGCGCCCGAGGAGGACTGGCTGCTGCCCGGCGGACCCGAGGGCGCCGGCGACCCCGCGGCCGTACGCCGGGGCGTCGGCTACGCACTCGGCATGGTGCACATGCTGGGTGCCGAGGGCACCGACGAGGTCTCCACCGCGACGGTGAAGGTCAACGGACCGGTGGCCACGGTGATGTGCGCGGCCGTCGAGTCCGGGCAGGGCTTCGACACACTGGCCCGGCAGATCGTGCAGGACGTGCTGGGCGTCGACGAAGTACATGTGGCATCCGTCGACACGGACCAGCCCCCGTCCGGGGCCGGCGGCCGCGGACGGCACACCTGGGTCTCGGGCGGCGCGGTGGAGCGCGCCGCGAAAATGGTGCGCACCCAACTGCTCCAGCCGCTCGCGGCCAAATTCGGCATGTCCACCGAACTGCTGACCATCGCCGACGGCAAGATCACCTCCTACGACGGGGTGCTCTCGACGACGGTGGCCGAGGCATTGGAGGGCAAAGAACTGTGGGCGACCGCGCAGTGCCGCCCCCACCCCACGGAGCCACTCGACGAGTGGGGACAGGGCGACGCCTTCGTCGGCCTCGCCTTCGCCGCCGTGCGCGCCGTGGTGGACGTCGACATCGAGTTGGGCTCGGTGCGGGTGGTCGAGGTCGCACTCGCGCAGGACGTCGGCGCCGTCCTCAACCCCCGCCAACTGCGGGCCCGCCTGGAGGCCGGCGTCACCCAGGGCATCGGCACCGCACTGACCGAACATTTGCGAGTGGCCAAAGGCGTCGTGCGGCACGCCGACTTCACGGCTTACGCCCTGCCGACCGCGCTGGACACGCCGGACATTCGCGTGGTGAAGCTGGTGGAGGAACGGGACGTGGTGGCCCCCTTCGGGGCGAAGGCCGCCTCCTCGGCGCCGGTCGTCGTGACGCCGGCGGCTGTGGCGGGGGCGGTGCGGGCGGCGACGGGGCGGCCTGTCAATCGCATGCCGATTCGTCCCCAGGCCGCCTGCTCCACTGGTGCCTCCGCCAATGGCTGAGGGGGCCCGCCTGGGCCCCCTCCCC